>NZ_JBHXEM010000001.1:0-82528 GCF_042724755.1 Kitasatospora sp. NPDC127067
TACTCGACCCGGGCGGGGCGCGCGGGGGCTGGGGGGGTTATCTTATATTTCCACTTTTCCCCCCGCCTCTGGCGGGGCGGGGGGCTCGGGGGGGGGCCCCACCCCCCACGCCGTCACGAGGAGGTGCGATGGAGATCCCGGGGCCCGAACCGTGCGCCGACGGCGGGGTGGGCGCCATCGCGCGGGCGGGCGGCCTGCACGCCTACCAGCTGTGGCTGCACGCCGAGTACGGACCCGTCGCGCGGCTCCAGCTGCCCGGGGCCGGGACCGCCGTGTCGATCGCCGATCCGGTGCTGCTGGAGGCCGCGGTCCACCTCGACGAGCGGCCCCGGCGGCTGTTCTCCTTCCTGGACCCGCTGTTCGAGGCGGGCAACCTCCAGGTGCTTCCGGCCGACGAGCACGGGCCGTGGCGCCGGCTGCTGCTCACCGTCCTGGCCGGACGGCCCTCGCACGAACGGCACGTCGCCCGCTTCGCCGCCCTGGCGACCGGGCTCGCCGACCGCTGGGCCGCCCTGCCCGCCGGGCGGTCCGTCGAGCTCCAGCGGGAACTGGCCGGGCTCTCCCTCCGGATGGTCTGCGGCTACGCTCTGGGCGGCGAGGTCGAGGACCCGGACGGCGTGGTCGAGGCCTTCGAGGTGGTGCTCGCCGACCAGTTGGAGCGCCTCTACCGGGATCCGGCCGAGCAGGCCCCGGAGCAGCACGTCGAACGGACCGCGCGGGCCCTCGCCCGGCTGCGGGCGACGGTCGACCGGGTGATCGCCGCGCACCGCCCGGACGGCCCGGGCGCCGGCGGCCCCGGTACCCGCGACCGCGGCGCAGGCGGCCCCAACACCGACAACCCCAACACCGACAACCCGAGCACCGGCGACCGCAGCGACCTGATCGGCGCCCTCGTCGAGGCCGGCGAGAGTCCCGCGAGGATCCGCGACACCGTCCTCGCCGTGATGCTGGCCGCCCACCACACCACGGGCGTGGCCGTCTCCTGGACGCTGCACCTGCTCGCCGCCCACCCGGAGGCGGCCGCGCGCGTCACCGAGGAGCTCGACCGGGTCCTCGGGGACCGTCCGGCGCCCGACCACGCCGACCTGCACCGGCTGCCGTACCTGGGGATGGTCCTGCGCGAGTCGCTGCGCCGCTACCCGCCCGGCCCGTACGGCGCCCGGTGGACCGCCGGTCCGCTGGCCGTCGGCGGGTACACCGTCCCCGCCGGGGCGGTGGTCCTCCTCCCGATCCTGGCCGTCCACCTGAACCCCGCGTACTGGCCCGAGCCGGAGCGGTTCCGGCCCGAGCGGTTCACTCCCGAGGAGTCGGCGGGGCGCCCCCGGCTGGCCTGGATCCCGTTCGGCCTGGGCCCGCGCGCCTGCGAGGGGGCGGGCCTGGCCATGACGGAGGCCCTGGTGCTGCTGGCCGTCCTGCTCAAGCGGCTCGGCTTCCGGCCCGAGCCGGGCCACCGGGTGGTCGCGGTCGAACGGTTCGTGCTGTGGGCCGCCGACGACATCCGCATGCTGGTGAGCCCGCGCGCCGCGGACGGCCCGTCCCGCTGAGCGGTCTGGCGGGAACTCCTATCGCGATATATCGTGAGTTCCCGTCCGTGTCGCCGACGCCGTCGCGTGACGACCATCGTCGAGTTCAGGACGGGAAGTATGCCGGGAGAGATCGTGCCCGCCGGGACGCACTCCGGCCGCGGCCCGCAGCAGTCCGGGATGCGGGCCTCCCACGCCGACCGGGACCGGGTGGCCGAGCTGCTGCGGATCGCTGCGGGCGACGGCCGGCTGACCCCGGACGAGCTGGACGAGCGCCTGGAGGCCGCCCTGTCGGCGCGGACGCTCGGCGAACTGGCCGGGCTGACGGCCGACTTGCCGCCGGTGTCGATCTCCGCCGACGGGGTGGTGGCGGAGGTCAAGGACGTCCTGCGGATCGACCAGCGGTGGAGCGCGGTCAGGCGGGAGGGGCGCTGGGTGGTGCCGCGACGGCTGGAGCTCTTCGTGGAGTGGTGCGACGTGACGCTCGACTTCACCCGGGCGGTGATCACCCAGGACACCCTGCGGATCGACCTGGACATGGAGGGCAAGACCCTGACGCTGATCACCGGGCCCGGCGTCGTGGTCGATTCCGACGCCCTGGCACTGGAGTTCAGCAGGGTCAGGAACGATCGGGCGCCGGACTCCGGCGAGCCGGTCGCCCTGCGCGTGGAGCTGGTCGGCAGGAAGCGCCACGGCCGGATCGTCGTGCGGCAGCCGCGGCGGACGGCCGGCCAGTGGCTGCTGCGCAAGCCCGTGGCGCTGCCTCCCGGCGGCTGACGGGCCGCCGCGGCGGCCGCGGGTTCGTGTCGTGCGCCGCAACCGTCGAGGTCCGACCGGTTCTGCCCTACCCTTCCTCCATGCTCTCTGTGGTGGTGGCCCCCTGGATGGGCGACTCGAAGCCGGTGTTCCTCCACAACCCGGACGAACTGCACGACGCCGCGAGCACGATGAAGGTCGCCGTGCTCGCCGCGCTCTGCCGCGGCGGCGTCAGTCTCGACGCCGAAGTCCCCGTGGTGAACCGCTTCGAGTCCGTCGTGGGCGGGGAGTTCGGCAACGACCCGGACCGGGACAGCGATCCGCTGCCCTGGGAGCTGCTCGGCACCCATGTCCCGCTCCGACTGCTCGCCGAGCGGATGATCACCCACTCCTCCAACCTCGCCACCAACATCTGCCTGGCCCGCACCACCCAGCAGGCCGTCGCCGACGTGTGGCGCCGCGCCGGAGCCACGCACAGCGCCACCCCGCGCGGGATCGAGGACTACGCGGCGCGCGCCCGGGGCGTGCACAACCGGGTGAGCGCCCGCGACCTGGTCAGGCTGCTGCGCTCGCTCGCCGGCGAGCCCGAACTCCTCGGCCTCCTCGAATGCAACGAGTTCCGGGTGGACCTGGCCGCCGGGCTCCCCTCCAACACCCGGATCGCCTTCAAGAACGGCTGGATCCCCGGCACCCGGCTCGGCGTGGGCCTCGTCCAGGCGGCCGACTGCCCGCCCTACCTGATCGCCGTCTGCTACACCGGCCCGCTCGCCGACGGCACGGACCGCACCGACCCGGCGGCCCGCCTGCTCGCCCGCATCTCCAAGGCGGTGTGGGACCGCCGGGACCAGATCAGCCGGCCGGTGCCCTCGGCCCGCCCGGCGCCGCTCCGTTCGGCGGGTTGATCCGCACGAACCCCTCGTGGCCGGCGGGTTCGAAAGCGGCGTGCGGCATGCGGCATGCGGCGTGCGCCGTCCAGTCGGCCGTCCGTCGGCCGGCGCGGCGCCCCGGCCGAACAGGAGTGCCCGGCGTCCACCGGGGCGGAGGCGCCCGGCGCGTGACGCTGCGGAGGATCCGCTGATGGACGGCCCGGACGCGCTCCGGGCCGTCCCGCTCGGGGCGTGCGCCGGGGAACCGGCGCCGATCGCACACGCATGACGACCCGTCCGTTGCGGTATCGGATTGAAGGGTCCTGCTCAACGGCTGCGCGAGGGTTCGGGGGTGGTCGGCGTGTCGTCCCGGCTACGGATGTTCGCCCGGTGGATCACGGCGGTCGCGCTCGCGGCGGCGTACGCGGCCCTGCACCTGCTGGTCAACGTGGGCGTGGGCCAGCAGGTGCGCGCGAGCAGGGCGGGGGCGCTGTGGTGCGGGGCGGTCGCCCTGGCGCTGCTCGGGCCCGCCCTGTGGCTGCGGCACCGCCGACGGGCGGGGGTCGCCGAGATCGTCGCGCTCGTCGACCGGTACGGCACCCGGCGGCCGCGATGCCGGCGGGCCGTCCTGGCCGCCAACACCGCCGGGTGCGTGCTGGCCGGGGGCGGCGCGCTCGCCGTCGCCGTGTCGGAGCGCAGCGCCGCGCTCCCGCCGGAGGCGTCGCTCCTGCTGCTGGCGGGCGGCGTCGCGGCCGCGGGGGCCGGCCTCCTGGTCCTGCGCAGCACCCGTCCGTACGCGGCTCGCGGGGCGGCCCAGGCCCTGCTCCGGGACGGTCGCAGACCCGTGCTCTACCTGCGCAGCTTCGACGACGACGAGGCGGCCGCCCGGGTGGACGACAGGGCGAGGAGCGATCTCCGCGCGCGGGAGGTGCAGTTCGCCGCCGCGCTGGGCGCCGTCGGTCCCGTGATCGCGGTGGGGCGGCCGGGGGAGACCCTTCCGCTCCTGGGCGCGGCACGGTTCTACCTGCCGCTCGACGACTGGCAGGGCACCGTGCGGCGGTTGATGGACCTGTCCCAGCTGATCGTGCTGCGGCTGGGGCCGGGGGAAGGGCTGCGGTGGGAGATCGGGGAGGCCCGGGCCACGCAGCCGCCGGCGAAGCTGATCCTGCTGGCCCCGCGCGGCTTTCCGGAGCTGGCCGGCCAGGTGAACGCGAGCCTCCCCACCCCGCTGCTGCCCAGGGAGATGGTCGTGGGCGGGCACTGGGTCGGAGCCGTCATCGCCTTCGACGCCCACTGGACCCCCCGGGTGTTCCCGGTGAAGGAGCGCGGGGGGCGGACGGCGTGGACGGCCCGGCCGGGCGGCTCCTCCCTGCGGACGCCCACCGTGCACCTGGTCCGCACCATCCACACGGCGCTGGCCGCGACCGGGAGGCGGCAGCGGGCGATGGCCTGGAGGGCGCAACTCGCCACCAGGAAGGCCGACCTGGTGATGGCGGGGCTGGCCCTCGCGCTGGTCCTGCCGGGGTGGCTCGGGTACCGGATCCTGCAGTTGGCCGGTCGCTGAACCGCCCCGTCGCCCGGCTGCCCGCCCGGCTGCCCGGCCCGCCGCCCGGCCCGGCGGCGCGCCGAAACGCGCCGCCGGGCCCGGGGCCGGGGCAGAGGCCAGGCCGGGCGGAGGGGCCGAGGCCGCAGCCGTCAGTACGGCTGGACCAGGACGTGCGCCGCACCCGGGATGCCGACCTTGAGGAGCTCGTCCTCCTCCGGCGTGGTCGGCGTGCCCGTCTCCTGCTTGAGGACGGCCCGCGACAGGGCCTGGACCCACATGGCGCGGGGGCGGCGGCGCTCCTCCCAGGCGGCGAGGGCGGCCGGCACGGTGTCGGCCGCGTCCAGGCTCAGGGCGAGCACGAGCGCGTCCTCGACGGCCATCGCGGCGCCCTGGGCGAGGTGCGGGGTGGAGGCGTGGGCGGCGTCGCCGGCCAGGACGATCCGGCCGACGTGCCAGGGCTCCTCGACGGTGACCTGGGAGATCCGCGAGTGGACCACGGCGGCCGGGTCGGTGATCAGCGCCAGCGCCTCGGCGATCGGCCCGCCGAAGCCGGCCAGCCGCTCGCGCAGCTGTTCGTGGGCGCGCTCCGGGTCCGGACGGAAGTCCTCGGCCTCGGCGAAGACCGAGCCCAGGTACATCTGCTCGGTGCTGATCGGGGTGAGCAGGGCCTTGGCGCTGAGGTTGCCGGAGGACATGACCACGCCCTGCACCTCGGGCGAACGCGGCAGCGTGACGCGCCAGTTGGCGAAGCCGGTGTACTCGGGGACGTACTTCTCGCCGTACAGGTGGCGGCGCAGCGGCGAGCCGATGCCGTCGAAGCCGACGACCAGGTCGTAGCGGCCGACGTGCCCGTCGGTGAGGGCGACCTCGACGCCGTGGGCGTCCTCGTGCAGGGTGCCGATGGTGGTGCCGAAGCGGACCGTGACGCCCGCCCCGGCGGCGGCGTCGGCCAGGACGCGGGCCAGCGCGGGGCGCGGGATGCCGTTGTTGGGGGGTACGTCGCCCATCCGGGGCTGCGGGATCTTCGCGAGGGTGGCGCCGGCCGGGTCGCAGATGGTCAGCACCTCCCACGGGAAGCCGACGGACAGGCAGTCCTCCAGGACGCCGATCTCGCGCATCACGTGCAGGGCGTTGGACGGCTGGATGATGCCGACGCCGAGGGCCTCCAGCTGCTCGCGCAGCTCGGCGACGTCGACCCGGTGGCCGCGCTGGGCGAGGGCGGTGGCGAGGGTGAGGCCGCCGATGCCGCCACCGTTGACGAGGACGCGCAGGGGTCTGGTCATGAGGGTCGCTCCGAAGGGAAGTTCGCAGGAGTGTGGGGGCTCGGCCGAGTACGGTTCGGCCGGGACCGGTTCAGCCGGCGCGCGTGGCGGCGAGGTCCATCAGGTGGTCGACCAGGGCGAGCAGCAGGTCCCGGCCGAAGGCGCGCTCGCGCACGTCCCCGAGCAGCATCGGCACCTGCGGGTCGAGGTCGAGCGCGGCCCGGATCTCGTCGGGGGTGCGGGTGTTGGTGTTGTGGAAGCAGTTGATCGCGACCACGAACGGGATGCCCCGGCTCTCGAAGAAGTCGATGGAGGCGAAGCTGGTCTCCAGCCGGCGGGTGTCGGCGATGACGATCCCGCCGAGGGCGCCGTTGACCAGGTCGTTCCACATGAACCAGAAGCGTTCCTGGCCGGGCGTGCCGAACAGGTAGACGACCAGCTCGGGGCTGACCGTGATCCGCCCGAAGTCGAGCGCGACGGTGGTGGTGGTCTTCTGGTCGACACCGGCCAGGTCGTCGATGCCGACGCTGGCCCGGGTCAGGTACTCCTCGGTGCGCAGCGGGGTGACCTCGCTGACCGAGCCGACCAGGGTGGTCTTGCCCACGCCGAAGCCGCCCGCGATCAGGATCTTGACGGCGGCCGGGGCGGCGGGGGCGTCGATGGCGGAGTGGGGTGTTGCCATGTTCAGAGTCTCCGGAGTCCTTCGCGTACGGCCGTGAGCAGGCCGAGGTCCACGCCCCCGGCGGCCCGGGCCACCGAGAGCGGTGCCCGGGCCTTCAGCAGGCCCTGGGAGACCAGGTCGCCCAGCAGGATCTTGGTGACCGAGACCGGGAGGTCCAGGCCCGCCGACACCTCGGCGACGGCGATGGGGCGCCGGCAGCGTTCGAGGATCAGCCGGTGTTCGGGCTGCAGGCCGCGAGCACCGGCGCGGCTGCCCCGCGCCAGGGCCGCGTCGGCCTCCGCCTCGACCGTGGTGAGCACGGTGATGAGGGTGAGGTCGTCGCGCTCGGGCGCGGTCCGGCCGCGGGTGATCGTGTACGGGCGCACCATGCTGCCCGTCCCGTCCTCCGCGTCGTCCTCCTCCAGCTCGCTCCAGTGCGGCACCGCGCCGCGCCGCCGGCCGTCGTCCCCGCCGGACTGCGGGCCGGCCCGCCGGCCGTCGTCGAGGCCGTCCCCCCAGGCGTCGTTCCCGTACGGTTCCACCCGGGTCAGCCCCGGTTCCGGGAGGCGAAGGCGTCGAAGGACGCCGGGGCGGCGGGGGCGCCCTCGCCGCGGACCGGGGTGGTGAGCTTCTGGCCGACCTGCTGCACCAGGGTGTGCATCGCGACGGACATCACCTCGGCGTCCACCTCCTGCGAGGCGACCACGGCCAGGTGGGTGCCCTGGGCGGCGGCGATGACGAACAGCCAGCACTCGGCGAGCTCGACGATCACCTGGTGCACCGGGCCGCCGTCGAACAGCGCCCCGACCCCGCGGGCCAGGCTCTGCTGGCCGGTGGCGACGGCGGCCAGCCGCTCGGCGTCGGCCCGCTCGATGGTGCGGGAGTGGCTGACCACGAGACCGTCGTCGGAGAGCAGGACGGCGTTCCTGGTCCCGGGCACCGAGTCGACGAGTCCGTCCAGCAGCCAGTCCAGGTCCTGGTGGGTGGCGATCGTGCGGTTCATGACTGGTCATCCGTTCGTGTGGTTCGGGTGTCCGCGGCCGGAAGGGCCCAGGGGGACGGGGCGGGCGCGGGAGCCGGGTGGCCGGCGGGTGCGGGTGCGGGTGCGGGGGCCGGCGGGGCGGCGGGCAGCGGGTGCTCGCCGCTGTCCTGGGCCCGGGCGGCGCGGGACTGGCGCTGGAAGGCGCCGATCGCCGCACCCGAGCGCCGCACCGGGCAGTCGGTGCGCTCGGCCGGGCCCGCGGGCGGGGCAGCGGTCCCGGCGGCGGGCCGCTCGACCCACGGCGACCGCTCCGGCGGGGGCACCCGCAGCTCGGCCGCCAGGCTGGCCTGCCGGACGCGCTGCGGCAGTGGGGCCTGGCCGCCCTCGGCCGGGCTGAACGGCACCGAGGTCCGGTACTCGCGGCGCTGCCGGCGCTCGGCCAGCCGGTAGTGGTCGGCCGGGCGGTACTGCTCGTCGGCGTACGGGGCCTCGGCCTCGGTGACCCGGGCGTAGGCGATGTCCGGGTAGGCCGGGGCGTCCAGGGCGGGTGCCGGGTCGGCCGGGGAGCTGTGCTCGATCGGCTGCTCCGGCCGGACCGACGGCCCGGAGGAGTGGGACGGCCCGGAGCCGAAGGCCTGCCCGGACTCGTAGGGCTGCCCGGACTCGTACGGCTGGTAGGGCTGCTCCTGCGGGAAGGGCTGTTCGGGCTGGTGGGGTTGCTCCTGCGGGAATGGCTGCCCGTGCGGGAACGGCCGTCCCTGCGGGAACGGCGCCTCCGGCAGCGGGATCTCGTGGACGGTGGCTTCCGGCTCGGCCTCGGCGGTCGTCCCGGCGGTCGTCTCCGCGCCCGTCTCGACACTCGCCCCGATGTCCGCCCCGACGCCCGTCGAGGAGAGCGGCAGCGGCACCGGAGCGGCCTGCGGGACGAAGCCGCCCTGGCCGAAGGAGTCCAGGCCGAAGGAGTCCACCGGCGCGACCGGCGGACCGGCCGGCACCGGGGCGGGCGTCTCGTCGGAGGCCGAGCGCACGGCCCGGCGCGAGCGGCGCACCAGCGGGATGGGCTCGGTGGCCGTACCGCCGGCGCCGTCCGGCAGCCCGGTGTCGCCCTCGATGACCAGCTCGTCCGGGACGAGCACGACCGCCCGGGTGCCGCCGAAGGCGGACGGGCGGAACTCGATCCTCAGCCCGTGCAGGGCGGCCAGCCGGGAGACCACGTGGAAGCCGAGGCGGATGTCGTCGGCCCGGGCCAGCACGTCGGTGCGCGGCGGGCGGCTCATCAGCTCGTTGGCGGCGTCGTACTGCTCCGGGTCCATGCCCAGGCCCCGGTCCTCGATCTCGATCGCGAGCCCGCGGCCGACCACGGCGGCGCGCACCTCGACCGGCGTGGGCGGCTTGGAGAAGGTGGTGGCGTTCTCCATCAGCTCGGCGAGCACGTGGGCCACCGGGCCGACGGCCCGTTCGGACAGCCACGGGTCGCCCTCGATGTCGATCGAGATCCGGCGGTAGTCCTGCACTTCGCCCTGCGCGGCGCGCAGCACGTCCAGCAGCGGGACGGGCTTGCGCCAGCGCCGCTGCGGCTGGCCGCCGGCCATGATGACGAGGTTCTCCTCGTACCGGCGCAGGCGGGCGGTGAGGTGGTCGAGGTCGAAGAGGCCCTCCAGGACCTCCGGGTCGTCGTGCTTGCGCTCCAGTTCGTCCAGCTTGCGCAACTGGCGGCCGATCAGCAGCTGGGTGCGGCGGGCGATGCGCTGGAGCAGCCGCTCGAAGCCGCGGTGCTGCTCGGCCTGGCCGACGGCGGACTCCAGGGCGGCGGAGCGGGCCAGGTTGAGCGCCTGGCCGAGCCGGGCCAGCTCGTCGGTGCCGTTGCCGTGCGGGCCGGCGGTGATGGTGCGGGTCTCGGCCTCGACGTCCACCTGCTCGCCGCGGCCGAGGCGCTCGACCACCTCGGGCAGGGTGCGCTGCATCTCCTCGGCCTGGGTGTGCAGGTCCTTGATGCGGCGGCGCAGCGAGCGGCTCAGGCGCCAGGAGGCGATGACGACCGCGACGACCGTGATCAGGCCGATGACGGTGGTCAGCACGACCCGGGTGAGCATGCCGATGATGGCGCTCTTGGCGACCTCGATGATGCCGTTGGTGCGGTCCTCGATGGCCTTGACCAGTGGCGGGTTGAGCCCGTCGAGGGCCTGGCGCCACTGGTCCTGGGTGGCCGGGAGCCTGACGGTGCCGGCGGCGTCGGCGGCGGTGGGCTTGAGCAGGGCCTGCTCGACGGCGGCCTTGGCCTGCCAGGACGGGCTGTTGACCAGGTCGTGCCAGGCCGGTGCTTCGGTGTCCGGGATGTACGGCAGGACCTGGACGTTGAGCAGGTGGTCCTGCGCGCCGATCAGCTGCTGGACCTGCTGGTAGTCGGTGGCGGACAGCCGTCCGGTGGGCCAGCCGCGGGCCAGGACGGCGTCCTCGCGGGAGATCATCTCCTTGGCCCAGAAGGAGTTGACCAGGGTCTTGGACAGCCAGGTGACCTCGCCGGTGTCGACCCGGCTGAGCGCGGTGAACAGCCGCAGGTCGACGCTGATCAGGTCGGTGTAGTAGGCGAAGACGCTCTGCTGGTCGGTGGTGGCGCGGTCGACGGCGGCACGCTGTTCGGCCAGCTTGCCCATGGCCTGGCGGGCCTCGGCGACGGCGGAGCGGACCTCGGCGGGGGCGTTGTCGGCGGTTGCCCCGGAGAGGGTCTGGAACTGCCGGACCGCGTCGTCGGTCAGCTGGCGCTGGCGGCGCAGCTGGTCGGCGTTGGAGCCGGGCCGGGCGAGCGCCTCGGCGCTGAGCCGGCGCTCCTCCTGGAGGTTGTAGTAGACGATGTTGGACGGTTGGCCGGCCTTCTGCGCGATGGTGGCCTGGTCGGCCAGTCGCTGGAAGTCGGCGATGGTCTCACCGCTGGTCACGGCCCAGAGGGCGACCAGGGCGATGCTGGGGACGACGGCCAGGACGAGCAGCGCCGTCCGCAGGGACAGGCGTGGACGCCTGCGGGGGCCCTTCGGCGTCGGGGGCCGCCGATTCGCACGCGCGCGCAGAGCTGACTCCTTGGGACTGGCGGCCGGCCGGTGAGGGGCGGGCCGTCCGGGCACGGTTTTTTGACGAAGCGATACTAGTCATACCGTGTGATTGGAGTGAAAAACCGTTCGCTGCCTGGGCTGTACTTGCACACGCGGTGAACACAAGGTCACTCGACCGTTGACGGTGCGTATGCGGAGGGGGCGGTTCCGGGCCTGCTCGACACAGTGTCGGCGCGGCGCCCGGCCGGCGGGTGGCCGGGGTGTGAAAACTGTGTGACGCCCCGTTGTGCGGCCCCCGGGCGCCCCGTCAGTGCGTCAGCAGGCGGGAGCGGGTGGCCTCCAGCTCCGCCGCCAGCACCCGCCCGGCCGCCTCCGGATCGCCGTCGTGCAGGGCCCGGACGAGGTCCGCGTGGGCGTCGTAGCCGTGGTCCGGATCCTCCGCGCGCAGGCCGAACAGGCCGACCAGGGCGACCAGCTGCTCGCGCAGGATCGGGGCGAACTGGGCGAACAGGTCGTCCAGGACGGGATTGTGCGCGGCGGCCACCACGGCCGTGTGCAGCGCGATGTCGGCGTCCACGAAGGCGGCGTCGTCCGCCCCGCCCGCCGCCCGGCGGGCCGCCAGCGCGGCGTCGAGCGCGGCGAGGTCCGCCCCGGTGCGGCGGTCGGCCGCCAGCCGGGCCGCCTGCACCTCGACCACCGTCCGCACCTCGTAGACGTGTGCCAGCTCCGCGCGGCGCAGCCGGGCGGCCCAGTCCCCGGTGGGCCGGTCGGCGGTGACGTACACCCCGGAGCCCTGGCGGCTGCGCACCATCCCGGCCGCCGCGAGGGTGCGCAGCGCCTCCCGGACGGTCGAGCGGCCGACGCCCAGCTCCTCGGCGAGCGCCACCTCGCCCGGCAGCTTCCCGCCCACCGGCCACTGCCCGGCCCGGATCTGCTCCTCCAGCCGGGCGGCGGCCTGTTCGGCGAGGGGGGAGGGGCGGAGCGCGGCCATCGGGTTCACCTGTCAGGTTGTCTGAGGACTTCGGTCGTGGTTACTCTACCCGCCATGCAGCCGTGGACGCTCCCCCCGGGGGGCCTTCTTCTTGGTGGCCGCAGCGGGGCGTGACCGGACCGGCACCCCGCTGCGGCGCGCCGTCCTGCCGGTCTCCGGTGTCCGCCCCGAGCGAGGAACCCCGTCATGCGACCGCCCGTACGCTTCCCCACCCTGCACGCCCCCGCCGGGCCCGTCCCGGCCGCCGCCCCCGCCTGGAACCCCCAGCGCGGCGGCACCATGCCCTCCCACCGCTACCGCCCCGCCCACGAGCGGGTGCACGTGCCCGCCCTGCTGCGCCGCTGGCCCGGCCGTCGCATCGAGCGAGCCCCGCTGTGGGTGCCCGTCGACCTGCGCGACGGCAACCAGGCACTGGCCGAGCCGATGGACCCGGCGCGCAAGCAGCGGATGTTCGACCTGTTCCTGGCCATGGGCTTCAAGGAGATCGAGGTCGGCTACCCGTCCGCCAGCCGCACCGACTTCGACTTCGTCCGCCAACTGGCCACCACCCCCGGAGCCGTGCCCGAGGACGTCACCGTCGTGGTCTTCACGGCGGCCCGGGCCGACCTGGTCGAGCGCACCTTCGAAGCCGTCGCCGGCCTGCCCCGGGTGGTCGTCCACCTCTACACCGCCACCGCGCCGCAGTGGCGGGAGGTCGTCCTCGGCAAGGAGCGCGCCGGGCTCCGGGCGCTGATCACCTCGGCCGCGACGCTGATGGCCAGGCTGGGGGAGGGCCGGGACGGCCTGCGGTTCCAGTTCTCGCCCGAAGTGTTCAACCTGACCGAGCCGGACTACGCGCTGGAGGTGTGCAACGGGCTCACCCGGCTCTGGGACGCCTCGCCCGAGCGGCCGGTGATCCACAACCTGCCGGCCACCGTCGAGATCGCCACCCCCAACGTGTACGCCGACCAGATCGAGTACATGGACCGCCACCTGGAACGGCGCGAGGCGGTGATCCTCTCCGTCCACCCGCACAACGACCGCGGCACCGGCGTCGCCTGCGCGGAACTCGCCGTCCTCGCCGGCGCCCAGCGGGTCGAGGGCTGCCTGTTCGGCAACGGCGAGCGGACCGGCAACGTCGACCTCGTCACCCTGGCGCTCAACCTGCACACCCAGGGTGTCGACCCGATGCTGGACCTCTCCGACATCGACGCGATCCGGCGCACCGTCGAGCACTGCAACCGGCTGCCCGTCCACGAGCGGCACCCCTACGCGGGTGACCTGGTGCACACCGCCTTCTCCGGCACCCACCAGGACGCCATCCGCAAGGGCTTCGCCCGGCACGCCGAGACCGCCGCCGCGCTGGGCGTCCCGCAGCGGGAGGCGCCCTGGTCGGTGCCGTACCTGCCGATCGACCCGGTCGACCTGGGGCGGGACTACGAGGCGGTGATCCGGGTCAACAGCCAGTCGGGCAAGGGCGGGATCGCCCACCTGCTGCAGGCCGCGGAAGGGCTGGAACTGCCCCGGCGGCTGCAGATCGACTTCGCCCGGGTGGTGCAGGAGGCCACCGACGACAGCGGACGGGAGATGACGGCGGAGGAGCTGTACGGGCTGTTCCGGGCCGAGTACCTGGACGCGGGGGCCGGCCGGCGGTGGCGGGTCGGGGACGACTGGGCCGAGGTCGACGGCCGCCGGGGCACCGGCGCCGGGCCGTTGGACGCGGTGGCCGACGCCGTGGGGGCGGAGATCCTCTCCTTCGGCGAGCACGCGGTGGGCTCCGGGCGGGACGCCGTCGCCTACGTGGAGGCGCGGGTCGGCGGGCCGGACGGCGGGGTCGTGTGGGGCGTCGGGCGGGACGCCTCGGTGCTCACCGCGGGCGTACGGGCGGTGCTGAGCGCCGCCTCGCGCCGCTCGGCGCGGAAGGCATGATGGACCGATGACCTCCTCACTCCCCACACGCAGTCAGGCCGTCGCCGAGGCACTGGCGGTGGCCGGCGTCCCCGGCGAGATCCGCGTCCTGCCCGACTCCGCCCGCACCGCGGCCGAGGCCGCCGCCGCGCTGGGCTGCGAGGTCGGCGCCATCGCGAACAGCCTGGTGTTCATTTGTGACGGCGCGCCACTGCTGGTGATGACCAGCGGCGCCCACCGGGTCGACACCGCCTACCTGGCACGGCAGTTGGGCTCCGGCCCGATCGAACGCGCCACCGCCGCCCAGGTCCGCGAGGCCACCGGCCAGGCCATCGGCGGCGTCGCCCCGACCGGCCACCCGGCGCCGCTGCGCACCGTGGTCGACACGGCGCTCGAAGCGTACGAGGTGCTCTGGGCCGCCGCCGGACACCCGCACACCGTCGTCCCGATGACGTACCGGGAGTTGCTGAACGTGACGGGCGGGACACCATCCACAGTGGTCGTCGAACAGACGCAGGATCCGACAACCGGACAATCCGATCGGCTCTGAAGCTGCGCATACCGTCAGTGGGCGGATACTGGAGAGGTGGGGCGAATCGATCCGGGCGTCGCCGACAGGCCGCCGGAAGGGTTCGACCACCGGTAACGGCCTCCAGCTCCCCGCTTTCGCGCCGTCGGTGCGGTCGTGGGCGCGCGGAGGGCCGACACGACGAGAGAGAGAAGCCGTGATGAGTTACTTCGGTCGTGGAGGAGACAGGGACCGTGGTTACGGTCGTGACCGTGGGGACCGGGACCGGGACCGGGGCCGTGGTCGTGACCGCGACCGCCGTGGACGCCGTCGTTTCGGTTTTTGGTGACGGTGCTTACGGCTAGGGCTGCGCACAGCAGTTCCGACTAGCGTCACCCCGAGGGGCCGACGGTGTCACCGCCGGCCCCTTGCCCTGGGGTCGGCGCCGCCTCCGTACGGAGGGCGACGCGTCCCCACCCCGGTACGACGGCTCCGTATCCCGGACCCTCGTTTCCGGATCCCGGAACGATGTCTCCGAGAGCAACGGGTCGTGTCCATGCGCGATGTGACGCCCCCGGGTGACCGGGCGGCCGACAAGGCCGATGCGGTCAGCGAGGCCGGCGGGGCCAACAGGGCCGACGAGGCCGAGTACCAGGGACCGGTGGCGGAACCGCCGGTCATTCCGCTGCGGGAGCTGATCCGCCGGTTCTGGCCGTGGGTGCGCCCCGACGCGCGCTGGCTCCCGGTGAGTGCGGCCCTGCTCGTCGTCGGCGCCTTCGGCGAGGTCGTCTCGGTCTGGCTGTTCAAGGACCTCATCGACGATGTCCTCGTCCCCCGGCACTTCGCCGACTTCTGGCCGCTCGCCGCCCTGATGCTCGGTGCGGCCGTCGCCGCCGGGCTGTTCACCTTCGCCGGCGCCTACACCAGCACCAGGACCGCCGAGCGCTACATGCTGCGGCTGCGCACCGACACCCTCGCCCACCTGCACACCCTGCCCCCCGACACGCTGGAGAGCCGCTGGCGCGGCGACCTGGTGGCGCGGCTCACCTTCGACATCGCCGAGATCGAGCAGATGGTGGCCACCGGGCTGGTCGAGGGCGCGGTGGCCGTCGTCAGCCTGCTGCTGTTCACCGGCGCCGCGTTCTACCTGAGCTGGCAGCTCACCCTGGCCGCGCTGCTGGCCGCCCCGCTGTTCGTCCTCTCCAGCAGCCTGTTCGGACGTGTCATCCGGCGCCGGGAGCGACGGGTCCAGCGCCGCGCGGGAGGGGTCACCGCGCTGCTGGAGGAATCCCTGCGCAACGCCGTGGTCACCCGGACCTGCGGCCAGGAGAGCCGCGAGGTCGAACGGGTCCACCGGGAGGGCCGGGCGCTGCTCGACGCCGAACTCGCCGCCGCCCGGGTCGCCGATCTCTACCAGCCCTTCCTCAGCGTGCTGCAGCTGCTCGCCGGTCTGGCCGTGGTGGGTGTCGGGGCCCTGCAGGTCATCCACGGACAGCTCAGCCTCGGCGGCCTGCTCGCCTTCGCCGCCTTCATGGCGCAGCTGTTCGAGCCCGTCCAGCAGCTCGCCGCCCTCATTCCGCTGGCCGGCGCGGCCTGCGCCTCGGGCGAACGCGTCCTGGAGCTGCACGAGATCCGCAGCCCGGTGCAGGAACGCCCCACGGCCCGGGACACCGGCCCGGTCCGGGGCCGGATCACCCTCCGGGGCGTCCGTGCCGCCTACCCCGGTGCCGGCGGCGCCCCGGGGCCGCCCGTCCTGGCCGACGTGGACCTCGACCTGCGCCCCGGCGAGGCCCTGGCCGTCCTGGGGCCCAGCGGCAGCGGCAAGTCGACCCTCGCCAAGCTCCTGGTCCGCTTTCTCGACCCGCAGGCCGGCACCGTCCGCCTGGACGGGCGGGACCTGCGCGACCTCACCCTCGCCTCACTGCGCCGAGCGGTCACGCTGCTGCCCCAGGAGGCCCCGCTGTTCCACGCGAGCATCGCCGACAACATCGCCTACGGCCGACCGGACGCCCCGCCCGCCGACGTCGAACGCGCCGCCCGCATCGCCGGGGCCCACGGCTTCGTCACGGCGCTCCCGGAGGGCTACCGCACGGTGATCGGCGCCGACGGATTCCAGCTCTCCGGCGGTCAGAGCCGGCGCGTCGCCATCGCCCGGGCCTTCCTGCGCGACACCCCCGTCGTGATCCTGGACGAACCCACCAGTGGCCTGGACCCGCACACCGTCGAGCAGCTCGTCCCCGCGCTGCGCCGCCTGATGGTCGGGCGCACCACCGTCCTGATCACCCACGACCCGGCCCTGCTGCCGCTGGCCGACCGGGTGCTCGACCTCGGCGCGCCGGATGCCGCCCGCGACGGCGCCGGGAGGGCGGCCCGCCCCCGTCCCGGTCCGGCCGCCGCGCTCCGGGGCCGGGAGCCGCGGGAGCGCTGAGCCCCGGAGGGCCGGGGGCATCACCCGGCCGGGGGATACTGCCGCCATGCTGTTGACGTGGATCGCCGAGCTGGCGGACGAGCCGCTGGCGCTGGAGCCGGACGACCACCCGGTGGAGTGGGAGACCAACACCTGGTGGCTGACCGCCGAGGTCGAGGACCGGCGGGCGCTGAGGGTCCCGGAGGTGGTGGCCGCCTTCGAGCGGACCGCCGCCCTGCTCCGGGACCGGGTCCGGGCGCTGGGCCACGACGGGCCGGCCACGTTCTACGTCTGGCACGACGACCAGGCCGGGCAGCTGCGCTGCTCGACCGGCTCGGTCGGCCCGGACGACCTGCCGTTCGGCGGCGCGTACGAACCGGTGGCGGACCTCGGGCCGATCGTCGCGGACTACCTCGCCGACGCGGAGCCCGGCGTCACCAGGATCACGGACGAGGACGAGGACGAGGCGGAGGGGGAGGAAGCGGCGATCCCGCCGTTCCCCGTCTGGGTCCGTGCCGTCGGGCCCGGCAAGGAACCAGGAGACCGGCCCTACACGCCGAGGTAGTGCAGGACGGCCAGGATGCGGCGGTTGTGGTCCGTGGTGCGGGGCAGGTCCAGCTTGTCGAAGACGGCGTTGAGGTTCTTCTCCACCGCGCTCAGCGAGACGTGCAGTCGCTGCGCGATGGCGGCGTTGGTCCAGCCCTCGGCGAGCGCCTCCAGGACGCTGCGCTCCCGCGGGGTGAGCCGGGCCAGCGGGTCGGTGCGGGTGGTGTGCACCACCAGCCGGCGGACCACCTCCGGGTCGATCACCGCGCCGCCCGCCGCGACCCGCACCAGGGCGTCCAGGAACTCCTCGACCTCGGCCACCCGGTCCTTCAGCAGATAGCCGACCCGCTCCGCGCCGGCGTCCAACAGCCGGGCCGCGTAACCGCGTTCGATGTGCTGGGAGAGCACCAGGACCCCGACCCGCGGCCACCGCTCGCGGATCTCCACCGCCGCCCGCAGCCCCTCGTCGGTGTGGGTCGGCGGCATCCGGATGTCCACCACCACGACGTCCGGCTGCTGCTCCGCCACCGCCGCGGTCAGCGCCGTCGCGTCGCCCACCGCGGCCAGCACCTCGTGCCCCTCCTCGGCGAGCAGGCGGACCAGGCCCTCCCGCAGCAGGGTCGAGTCCTCGGCGAGGGTCACGCGCATGGCAGCTCCGCGGTGATGACGGTCGGGCCCCCGGCGGGGCTGTGGACGTGGAGGGTACCGTCCAGCGCGGCCACCCGCCCGCGCAGGCCGGTCAGGCCGCTGCCGGCAGGGTCCGCGCCGCCCGCGCCGTCGTCCTCCACCCGCACCGTGAGCAGGCCGGCGGCCCGCTCGACCCGGGCCGAGACCGCCGAGGCGGCGGAGTGCTTGGCGGCGTTGGTGACGCACTCCGACACCACGAAGTAGGCCGCGGTCCGCACGGGTTCGGGGAGCGGGCCGGCCACCTCGTAGCGCAGCCGCAGCGGGATGGCGCACCGCTCGGCCACCCCGCCCAGCGCCTCCTCCAGCCCCAGGGTGTCCAGCGCCGACGGGTACGCCCGCCAGGCCACCTCGCGAAGCTCGGTCAGCACCTCCTGCGCCTCCCGGTGCGCCTGGCGCAGCAGCGCCTCCGTCCGCTCCGGGCCCTGGTGGCGGTCCAGGCCGCGCCGCACCCGGCCGAGCAGCATCGCCAGCGCCACCACCCGCTGCTGCACGCCGTCGTGCAGATCCCGCTCGATCCGGCGCCGCTCGGTGTCCACCGCCCGCACCACCGCGGCCCGGCTGTCCGCGAGTTCGGCGATCCGGCGGCGCAGCAGCTCGGCCTCGGACGGCCCGAAGCACTCCCGGGCGGTCCGGGCGTCCAGCGCGGCCAGCGAGAACAGGCCCTGCACGGCCAGGAAGAGCAGCACCCCGCCGAGCAGCACCTGGGTCGCCAGCTCCTCCCAGCCCAGCGAGCCGCGCAGCACCCCGCCGACCAGCAGCACGGCCAGCGCCAGCCCGAAGACCAGCAACCCCAGCACCACCCCGGCGACCAGCCCGCCACCGCTGCGCACCACCAGGTAGCGCAGCAGCCTGCGGTCGTCCGCCCGGTAGTGGCGGGGGAAGCGGTCGCCGAAGAACGCCCGGCGCCGGGCCCGCTCCAGGGCGGCCAGCCGGCGCACCCCGGACAGCAGGCCCGGCGCCGCGTACGGGCGGGTGCGCGGCCAGAGCAGGAACGGGCCGAGGACGGCGCCGGCCAGCAGCAGGTACAGCGCGGCGAGGGCGGCGCTCGGGCAGCCGAGCAGAACTCCGGCGGCGCGGCGCGGCCATGACGTGGTGTCTGCTCCATCCCCCTGCACGGGGTTCGAGCTTACGGGGCCGGTGGGGCCGATAGGGTCGGTGGGGCCGATGTGTGCGGCGCCGTCCGGGGCGGGGTGTGCGGGGCCGGCCCGGTCCGCCGTGTCGCCCGGGCCCGCGGCGCCGGCCGGGGCGGTCACCGGGTGCGGCGGTGCTGGGCGGCGCTCTCGCCGCCGCGGCTGCGGACGCGCATCACGACGTACCCGGCCACGGCCAGCACGACCACGACCAGGACCGCCTTGGAGATCAGCCCGACGTACGTCTCCACCACGTCCCAGCGGTCACCGAGCAGGAAGCCGGCCATCACCAGCACGCTGTTCCACACCAGGCTGCCGATCGTGGTCAGCATGACGAACGCGGGCAGCGGCATCCGCTCGACCCCGGCCGGTACCGAGATCAGGCTGCGGAAGATCGGCACCATCCGGCCCAGCAGCACCGCCTTCGTCCCGTGCCGGGCGAACCAGGCCTCGGTGCGCTCCAGGTCGGAGGCCTTGACCAGGGGCAGCCGGGCCCAGATCGCGTGCATCCGCTCCCGGCCGAACAGGGCGCCCAGCCAGTAGAGGACGACGGCCCCGGCGACCGAACCGAGGGTGGTCCAGGTCAGCGCGGACGCGAGGCTGATCACGCCCTGCCCGGCGGCGAAGCCCGTCAGCGGCAGGATCACCTCGCTGGGCAGCGGCGGGAAGAGGTTCTCCAGCGCGATCGCCAGGCCGGCCCCGGGGCCGCCCATGGTGTCGACCAGGTCGGCCGCCCAGCCGGCGAACCCGTCGGCGGGCTGCTGGGCGATGGCGAGGACGGTGTGCGGCATGCGGGGCTCCAAAGTGGTCGGGGGACTGCTCGTCCCCGGCTGGCTCCACGCTAGAAACCGCAGGTCAGTGGCGGTATGAGGGTTTCCGGCGAACCTCCTGCGGTTTCCCGCAGCACGCCACCCCGCGGTTTCCCGCAGGGCCGCGGATACCGGGTGGCGACGGCCGCGGTCGTCTTGTCAGGATGTCGCCATGAACGACGCCTTCACCCTGGCCTGGCGGTACACCACCGGGCTCGTCCACCCCGAGGACCTGCCGATGGCCGCCGCCGACCTGCTGGCGGCCGGAGTCGGTGCGCAGTCGGCCGCGCTGTGCGACCTGGCGGGGCGTCGGGGCCGGGGCGAGCGCTCGGCCGAGCTCGGCGGGCTGCTGTGGCAGGCGATGGCCGAGCTCGGCCTGCCGGTGCCGGACGACGACTTCGTCGGGCGCTGCCTGCTGCACCGCACGGCGGCCCGGCTGATGTCGCAGGAGATCACATCGGGGGACGCCGTCAGCGAGCTCTGGCGGGCGAGCGGCGGGGCCGCGAACGCGGCGGAACAGCGGTTCGTGGCGCTGGCCGACCAGGTCTGCTGCCCGGACTGCCTCGGCGACCGGGCGTCCGGGGCGCGGCAGGACTGGGAGCGGGAGCTGCGGGCGGCGGCCGTCGAGGTGGCGTCGGCGGCCGACCACGGGTTCACCGTCTCCTGGTACCGGGACTGACCGCCCCGCCGGGAGCCCGGGGCCGGCTCGGCGGGCCGGCCCAGCGGCCCGGCCGGCGGCTCAGCGGCCCAGTGCGGCCACGGTCTCCCGGGTCAGCTCCCGCGCCCGGGCGACCGCGGCCGTCAGTTCGGCCGCCGATCCGCCGGGCGCGGCGAGCAGGCCGCGCGCCGTCGTGCCGAAGTCCGCCGGAGTGTCCGGCAGTTGCTCCGCCACGGCCAGGGCGCCCTTCTCGTTGAGGCACCAGCGGCGGTGGTGGGCGTGGAGGGCCTGGACCAGGATGCCGACGGTGCGCGACAGACAGAGCGAGACGTGCAGGGCATCGGCGCGGGCGGCGCTCTTCGCGGCGGTGTCGAGCAGGAAGCCGGCCTCCCAGGTGGCCGCGGTGAGGGCGTCGCGCAGCGGCTCCGGATAGTCGGCGGCCTGCTCCTTGAGCCGCGTCAACTCCCCGGTGGGGTCGGCCAGCGGCAGTCCGAGGGCGACCTCGCCCGGGTAGCAGGGCGACCAGAAGCCGAGCGGGTGGCCGGCCTGCGTTCCCACCTCGAAGCGGCCCCGGCGGCAGTCCGCCCACACCCGCCCGACCCGGTCGAGGTCCCGCAGGATCCAGTCCACGGCGACACCCTCGACCCGCAGCCACGCCCCGCCGTTCACCCACGGCCCCCAGCCGCCCGGCCCGGCCACCTCGACCTCCGGCCCGGCGAGCGCCCGCAGCGCGTCGAGGTCGGGGGCGCCCCGGTAGTACACCCCGAGGTCCCAGTCCGACTCCGGCCGTTCCTCGCCCCGGGCCCGGCTCCCGCCGAGCATCACCCCCACCACGCCGGGCACACGGGCGAGTTGAGAGGCCATGTTCTCAATGACGGTGCGCATGGGGAGAGTCTGCCAGGCGCTTCGGTGCCCGCCCGGGGAATTGCGGCGCCCGCCCGGTGCGTCGTGGCGGGTCGGTGTCGCGGAGGTGTCCGGCGGTGTCCGGAGGCGTGCCCACTCCTCGCCACTCTCAACTTATAGCGCACGGGGGGCCTTGCCACAAGGCCCCGGTGCTGCCGCAGAATCACCGACTCAAGGACGCAATCCGAGGGAACGGGGAGTCACGACGTGCGAGTGGTGTTGTCGACGTACGGGTCGCGCGGGGACGTCGAGCCGATGGCCGCGCTGGCGCTGCGGCTGCGGGAACTGGGCGCCGAGGCGCGGGTGTGCGCGCCGCCGGACGAGGAGTTCGCGGCCCGGCTGGCCGAGGCCGGGGTCGAACTGGTGCCGGTAGGGCAGTCGGTGCGTTCGCTGGTCAGCGGGCCGCCCCCGGCGCCCTCGGAACTCCCCGAGCGCGCGGCCCGGTTGGTCGAGCAGTTCCACGCGGCGGTGCTCGGGGCGGCCGAGCCGGGCGGTGCGGTCGTGGCCACCGGCCTGTTCCCGGCGGTGGCCGGAGCCCAGGCGGCGGCCGAGCAGTTGGGCGCCCGCTTCACCTGCGCCGCCCTCCAGCCGACCATGCTGCCCTCCCCGCACCACCGGCCGTTCGAGTACCCGATGCTGCCGTACCCGCCGGAGGTGACCGATCCCCGGGAGCTGTGGGAGCTCAACATCGGGACGATGAACGCGCTGTTCGGCGCGGCGGTCAACACCCACCGGGCGGCCGTCGGACTGCCCGTGGCGGACAACGTCCGGGACCACGTCCTCACCGGACGGCCGTGGCTGGCCACCGACCCGCTGCTCGACCCGTGGCCGGGCCCGGGCGGGGGCGCGGCCGGCGCGGCCTGGCCCGAGGCGGTGCAGACCGGCGCGTGGATCCTGCCGGACGAACGCCCGCTGCCCGCCGACCTGTCGGCCTTCCTGGCGGCCGGCGAGCCGCCGGTGTACGTCGGCTTCGGCAGCATGCCGCTGCGCGACCCGGTGGACGCGGCCCGGGTCGCCGTCGAGGCGGTCCGGGCGCAGGGCCGGCGGGTGCTGCTCGGCCGGGGCTGGGCCCGACTGGCCGAGGTGGACGGGGCCGAGGACTGCTTCGCGGTCGGCGAGGTCAACCAGCAGGCGCTGTTCCCGGAGCTCGCGGCCGTCGTCCACCACGGCGGCGCGGGCACCACCACCACGGCCGCCCGGGCCGGCGTGCCGCAGGTGCTGGTCCCGCAGATCGTGGACCAGCCCTACTGGGCCGCGCGGGTGGCGGAGCTGGGCATCGGCGTCGCCCACGACGGCCCGACCCCGACCACCGGATCCCTCACCGCGGCCCTCCGCCACGCCCTCGCCCCCGCCACCCGTGAGCGCGCCGCCGCCGTCGCCGCCGGCATCCGCACGGACGGTGCGACGGTGGCCGCGAAGCTGCTGCTCGGCTGAGGGTGGGCGAGGAGTGGGAAGTCGGCCCGGCCGACTTCCCACTCCCGCCGTCCGCCTCAGGAGGGAGGCTCCGTCAGGTACCGGGCTCCGGCGTCCGGGAGCGTGTTGCCGTCCTTGTCGAAGAACTGCCAGGACTTCGCCCGCATCGTCCCCGGGCGGGCCACCACCATCGCGCGGACGGGGGAGTCGGCCACGGTGACGAACGCCGGCTCGGTGGTGCTGCCGTCCGCCCAGGTCACCACCACCCGGCCGACGTCCGGGCCGAGGGAGAGCAGCACCACGTCGAGCGGGGCCACCGTGTCGCCCTTGCCCCGGTGGCCGACCAGCCCGCCGCCGAAAGCGGTCCGGCTGCGCGGGTCGACCTTGCCCGGGGCCGCCTGGGTGCCCTCGGAGTCGTGGGACTGCCGCACCCCGTCCACCGTGAAGTAGACGTTGGTGACGTCGGAGTCCGGCTGCCAGTACTGCCGGACGTACTCCGGCGTCGGCTCGGGGACCGCCGGGT
Source organism: Kitasatospora sp. NPDC127067 (assembly GCF_042724755.1). Lineage (NCBI taxonomy): Bacteria > Bacillati > Actinomycetota > Actinomycetes > Kitasatosporales > Streptomycetaceae > Kitasatospora > Kitasatospora sp. NPDC127067. The sequence continues at coordinate 23,106 of NZ_JBHXEM010000001.1, forward strand.
CGTACCGGCTGCGTTCCTCCCACACCGCCGTCGCCTGCTCGAACGCCCGCTCCTGCGGAGCCTGCGGCCACAGCGCCTCCCACAGCTGCCACTGCTTGCCGTCCGGGGTCAGGCCCTGGCCCAGCAGCACCCGGACCGGGGCGAGCGGGTTCCGAAAGGCCGGGGCGGTCCCGTCCGGCGGGATGGGGGAGCCCCACCCGGGAGTGCGCTCCGGCGTGGGGCCGGGCATCGGGGAGAGCGCGGCGCCGACGCCCGCGGCACCGATCCCGCGGGCGGGCGCCCCGCCCGGGCGCAGCTGCGTCAGCGCACCCCCGGTCAGGGCCACCACCGAGGCCAGCACCGCCGCGCCGACCACCGTACGGCGGCGGTGCCGCAGCCGGCGGCCGCCCGCCACGATGTCCGCCACCGGCGCCGGGCCGATCCTCGCGCCGGCCGCCGCCTCGGCGAGGCCGAACCCGACCCACAGGTCCTCGCCGTCGTTCGCGCCCGTACCCACCCCGTCCGGCTCCCGGTTCATGCCGCTCCTCCGATCCGTGTCGTGTCCTTGAGTTCCACCAGCGCCGAGACCTGCCGCAGCCGTGCGATGCCCTTCGCCGCGTGGCTGCGCACCGCACCCACCGAGCAGCCCATGGCCGCCGCCGTCTGGCTGTCGCTCAGGTCCTCCCAGTGCCGCAGCACCACCGCCTCGCGCTGGCGCGGCGGCAGGGTGGCCAGCGCGGCCAGCAGGGCCCCGCGCTGGTCGGAGCGGGCGAAGCCGTCCTCCGCCCCCGCCGTGTCCGGCACCGCGTCCACCAGCAGCTCCGGCGCCCGGCGGCGCCAGCGCCGGGCGTGCTGGTTGACCAGGATCCGCCGCACGTAGGCGTACGGATCGTCGGCCCGGCGCACCTTCGACCAGGCCGCGCAGGCCTTCTCGGCGGCGGACTGCACCAGGTCCTCGGCCGCGTACTGCTCGCCGGCCAGCAGGTACGCCGTCCGTACCAGGCGCGGCCAGGCCGCGACGATGAACGCCTGGAACCCGTCGTCCCGATCGCTCTTCGCTTCTCCCATGAGCACCTCCGATCACCTCCTTCACCCGTCCAGAGCCCCGGGGAGGCCGGAAGCGCTTACCGGGTGGGTGCGGCGGCTTCAAACTGCTTGGGGGAACGGCGGCAAGGGCACTACTATCCGCCGGATGATCATTTCTCATGACGTAGCAGGCAGTGGGCCCGCCGTGGTGCTGCTGCACTCCTCGGTGTGCGACCGGCGGATGTGGGACGCGCAGTGGCAGCCGCTGATCGACGCCGGATACCGGGTGGTCCGCTGCGACTTCCGCGGCTTCGGCGACACGCCGCTCGCGGACGGCCCGTACAGCGACACCGGGGACGTCCTGGCCCTGCTCGACCACCTGGGCATCGGGACCGCCGCCCTGGTCGGCGCCTCCCACGGCGGCCGGATCGCCCTGACGGCGGCCGCACTGCGCCCCGAGGCGGTCACCAGGCTGGCCCTGCTCGGCGCGGGCATCCCCGGGCACCGGCCCAGCGATACCCTGCGCGCCTTCGGCGGCCGGGAGGACGAGCTGATCGAGGCCGGGGAGATCGACGCGGCCGTCGAGCTGAACGTCGAGTCCTGGCTCGGCCCGGAGGCCGACGAGCAGACGCGCGCGCACGTCCGCCGGATGCAGCGCCACGCCTTCGACGTCCAGATGGAGGCGAAGTTCGGCTCCGACCGCGAGGACGTCGACCTCGGCCGGATCACCGCCCCCACCCTGGCCTTGGCCGGCGCCCACGACTTCCAGGACTTCCGCGACATCGCCGCCACCCTCCCCACCCTGCTCCCCGACGCCCGCCACCAGGAACTCCCCTGGGCCGGCCACCTCCCCAGCCTGGAACGCCCGGCCGAAACCACCGCCCTCCTCCTCGCCTTCCTCGGCGAGTCCGCCCCGGCCGCGCAGTAGCGCTCACGGGCACCGGACGCGCCGCGGCGTGCGGGCCACTGCTCAGCCGCCGGTGGCGGTCCGCTCCGGCGGCAACGCGGAAAGCCGGGACTCGAACGCGTGTCGGGAGCCATGATGGCGAGGTGCACTTCACCTCGGAATCCAGCGCGGACGGTGTGACGCAGCGCCGCTTCACCCTCGACGGCGTGCCCGCGGTGCTCTGGCAGCCGGACGGACCGCCCCTCGGCGGGCGGCCGTTGGTACTGCTGGGGCACGGCGGCGGGCAGCACAAGCTGGTGCCGGGGCTGGTGGACCGGGCCCGCCGGTGCGTGCGGGAGCTCGGGTGCGCGGCGGTGGCGCTGGACGCGCCGGGGCACGGGGAGCGGCCCCGCAGCGCGCAGGACGAGCGGTTCGCCACCGAGATCGGGGAGTTGATCGCCGCGGGGCGGCCGATCAGCGCGTGGGTGGCGCGGCACACGGCGGCGCTCGCGGAGCGGGCGGTGCCGGAGTGGGTGGCGGTGCTGGACGCGCTGGGCGGGTTGGCGGAGGGCCTCGGGCCGGTGGGGTACTGGGGGCTGTCGCTGGGGAGCGTGATCGGCATCCCGCTGACGGCGGCCGAACCGCGGGTCGCCGTCGCGGTGTTCGGGCTGACGGGGCACGCGTCGCAGACGGAGGCGGCGGAGCGGGTCGGGGTGCCGGTGGAGTTCCTCCTCCAGTGGGGACGATGAGCTGGTCCTGCGTGAGGGGGCGCTGGCCCTGTTCGGTGCGCTGGGTTCGCGGGAGAAGACGCTGCACGCCAACCCCGGGGGCCATTTGGAGATGCCGGAGCTCCAACTGCTCTCCTCCGAACGGTTCCTGGCGCGGCATCTGGGTCGGGTGGAGTGAGCGCGGACCCCGGCGGCGCCGATGCCAGGTCGCCGCCGACGATGGTGGCGTGTACGCGGATGCGGGCGACGAGCAGCTGTACGCCTTCGACCCCGCGACGAGCGGGCTGCGCTGGCAGGACCAGTCGGAGCCGCTCGACGGCGGCAGCGGGGGCGGCAACCCGATCTCGCCGGCCGCCGCCGGTGGGACCGCCCACCGCGCCGGCCGCGCCGACGTCCTCGCGCTCGGTTCCCTGCCGCCACTGGCGTCGTCCTGACCCGGCCGGGGACCGTCCGGGCCCGTCCGGGGGGATTCACCCGCGTGGGCTCAGGGCCCGTTCGAGCCGTCCGGATCCATGGCCGCGAGCCGGGCGATCTGCCGGTGGCTCAGCTCGACCGTGCGGTTCATGTGCCGTAGCAGGAAGTCGAGTTCGACCTCGGTGTCCTCGGCGAAGGCGGCCACCCAGTCGGTGGACAGCTCGCGCCACACCGCCCCGTAGTGCTCCAGCGCCTCGGGGCGGACCGCGACCAGTACCCGCCGCCGGTCCGCCTCGTCGCGCTGCCGGGTGACCAGCCCGGCCTTCTCCAGCCGGTCGACCAGCCGGGTGGCCGAGCCGCTGGTGAGCCCGGTGAGCTCGGCGATCCGGCCGGTGGTGACCGGCCCGTCCTCCAGGGTGAGCAGGTTGAGGCACTGGACGTCGGTCGGGTGCATGCCCAGATGGTCGGCGACGGCCTGGTTGAACAGCACGTACGAGGCCAGGTAGCGGCGCGAGACCGGCCACAGTCGGGCCATCAGCTCGTCGCGGGACATCGTCATGGGGGAAGGGTAACCGGCCGCCCGATAATTGTTTGCGTCGCGCAGAGATGGCGCCCTATGTTGTCTGCATGACGCAGATAATCGAGCCTTCGCCTCCCGTCGCCGCCACGCCTCCCGTCGCCGTCACCGGAGCCACCGGAGCCCAGGGCGGCGCCACCGCCCGCGCCCTGCTGCGCGCCGGCCGCCCCGTCCGCGCCCTCACCCGCGAGCCCGGCTCGCCCGCCGCCGCCGAACTCGCCGCCCTCGGCGCCGACGTGGTCCGCGCCGACTTCGACGACCCGGCCTCCCTCGCCGCCGCACTCGACGGCGCCGGCGCGCTGTTCGCGATGTCCACCCCGTTCGGCACCGACCCCGACGCCGAAGTCCGCCAGGCCACCGCCCTGCTGGACGCCGCCCGGGCCGTTGGAAGCGTCCGGCACGTCGTCTACACCTCCGCGACCAACGCCGACCGCTCCACCGGCATCCCGCACTTCGACAGCAAGTACCGGGTCGAGCAGCACCTGGCCGGCCTCGGCCTGCCGTGGACCGTCCTCGGCCCGGCCGCCTTCATGGACAACTACGCCAACGACTGGACCCTGCAGTCCCTCCGCGACGGCGTCTTCCACCTCCCCATGCCGCCCGGCGTCCCGCTCCCCGTGATCGCCGCCGACACCATCGGCGCCTTCGCCGCCCACGTCCTCGCCCGGCCCGCCGCCTACGCGGGCCGCCGCATCGACATCGCCTCCCAGTGGCGCACCGGCGAGCAGATCGCCGCCGCGATCACTGCGGCGAGCGGCCGGCCGATCCGCTGCGTGGAGGTGCCGCTCTCGGTCGTGGCGGGGTACTCCGAGGACCTCGCCACGATGTTCCGCTACTTCCAGGAGCCCGGCCTCACCATCGACACCGGCGCCCTGCACGCCGAGCACCCCGAGATCGACTGGCAGCCGCTGGAGACGTGGGCGGCGGCCCGCACCTGGGACCTCTGAGGGGAATCAGGTGCCGGAGGTGAGGTGCGCGACCGCCCCGAGCCCGGCCTCGGCGGCATCGCGGACCTCGGGATCGGCAAGAGCACGTCGGAGGGCCTCGCCGGTCTCCGGGCTGCCGGGCCACTGCCAGGCGAGCATGGTCAGCGCCCGGCCGCGCACCTCCGGACTGGGATCGTCGGCCGCCCTGCGCCGGATGACGTCCTCCGCGGATCCGGGGATGAGCACCGCGTAGCAACTGAGTGCCGTGCCGCGAACCGTGTGAGCGGGATCCTTTTCGATGCGATCCAGGAGCAGGAGAGCCGTCTCGTTCCGTGAGCCCCGGTATTCGGACAGCGCTTCCAGTGCCGATCCCCGCGCCCGTCCAGGTTCTGCATCGACGGCCGCGCGGGTGAGCGACGAAACGATCCCGGGGTCGTCGGGGTCCTCGGCGGCGAGGTTCGACAGAGCGCGAACGCGAACGACGGCGTCAGGATCGTGACCCGCACGCTCGCGCAGCAGCATCAGGACGGCCGGGGTCTTGGCCCATCGGGTCGCCAGTTCGTGAACCGCCGCGTAGCGGATGCGGCTGTCCGAGTCATTGACGGCACGGTCGAGCAACGTGGCGAGGACCTCGGGGTGCGAGGGCCACACCCGCGCGAGACGCTGGAGGGCGGTGGCACGGAGGACCACCGACTCGTGTGCGACGGCGTTCAGCATCGGGGTGTGGTCGTCGGGGTCGGCCGACAGGCGCGTCAACAGCGTATTGAGCGCCTGGACGACTTCCGTTGTCCGGTCGTCGTCGGCATCGGGCCCGACGACGGTCGGAAGGGGGACCCGCGGATGATCGGGCCAGCGCTCCGCCAGTTCGGCCCGCGCGGCGGCGCCCGCCCGGTCGTGGCCGGATCGGACGGCGAGGTCGCACAAGGCGGCCACGATCCCCGGATGGGCGCTCCAGCGCCGGGCCAGGCCGGCCACGGCGAACTCCCTGGTGGCCGGAGACCCGAACGTGGCGAGGGCCCGCGTGGTCCGGAAGTCGGTGTGGAGGGTCGTGGCCGCGATCGTCGCCGTACCGGCTCCGGCGAGGAACTGTCCTCGGAGATGGAACCACCGGAGGTAGTGATCGCGCCCGGTCCAACCTGGCACGGAACACAGCGCGGAGAGCGCGGTCATCAGCTGATCGCTGTGGAGGACGGCGTAGTCGTAGTACGTGACGAAGGCGCTGATGAGACGGTCGACGGCCCGGTCGCTCTGCGCGTGCAGCAGTCCGATCTTCCGAACCTCGGCCAGGGACCGGAAGGCCAGGACCAGTGACGGCTCGTCCCCCCGGTCCAGCAGTCGGTCGACCACCCTCCCCGCATCCGTCTCGCTCAACTGGTTGACCACCAGCAGCAGCACCTCGTGCCACGCCGGGTCGTCCGTCCTCCGCTCGAAGACCTGCTCGATCAGCTCCTCCGGCGACCACTCCCGTCCCACCGTGTAGCGGTGGACGATGTCCGCCGCCGCGAGGTACTCCAGGAACGCCCGGTGGACGAATCCGTAGACCTCGCCGCCGTACCGGGCCAGGATGAAGTTGCGCTCCCGCAGCTGGTCGCGCAGCGCGCGGGCGGCGGCGAGGCACTGGTGGGGCGGCAGGCCGAACTGGGTGAAGTAGCCGTGGAACACCTCCTCCAGCTCCTCCGCGTGGATGTGGTTCCCGGCGATGCCACCCGTTCCCTCCTGCATGCGGCGGGCGAGCAGCCGGAGCAGTTCCAGGCGTTCGCGGTCGTCGAGGAGGCCGAGGGCCTCGGCGGCGCCGGGCTTCAGAGGGATGCTGAGGTGCTTGGTGTCGCGGTCCCAGTGGGCGACCAGGACCCGTACCGCGTGCTCGTAGACGCCCTGGCGGTCGCGGGGCAGGGTCTGACGCCGGCCGATGATGGTCAGGATGGTCAACAGCAAGGGGTTGCCCGCGAGTTCCCGGATGGGGCGGGACGCCTCGACGGTGCTGGTGATGCGGTCGAACAGCCGACCGGCCAGCTCGGCGTCCGCCGGGCAGGCGATGGCGTACCAGCGGCGGGCGAAGTCGGCGGTCCGCTCCGGATCGAGGTCCTGGAGCATGAAGTGGGTGAACCCGGCGCCGCCGAGGGCGCTGCGCTGGTAACCGATGACGCGCGAGGTGACAACCACGCGCGCCCGGTCGTAGCGGGCGGCGAAGGCGGCGATGCGCTCGGCGGCGGCGGCGCGCACACCCGGGTCGAAGAGCTCGTCCAGGCCGTCGAAGACGACCACGACCCGCCCCTTGGTGAGGAGTTGGCGCAGCTCGGGGCCGGGGAGGGACATTCCGGCGACGGTGTGGCGGTGGTCGAGGAAATCCTCGAAGGTGCGCTCGCGCCACTGCCCCTCGGCGTACTGGCGCAGCTCGACCACCAGTGGCACCAGGCCGCCCAGCGGGGCGAGCGGACCGTCGACGTCCTGCACCAGCGTGAGGGCCAAGTACCGGGCGAGCGTGGACTTCCCTGCCCCTGGGTCGCCGAGCAGGACCACCCGTTCGCCGCGCGGCCCGGCGAGGACGGAGAGCACGTCCTCCGTCGGCCGGTTCAGGTACTCGGTGCGCAGCCGTTCGAGGGCGGACTGCCCGAGGTCGCCCGGCAGTTCCTCCGCCGTGAACTCGCCACTCGTGAGGAGGCGTTGGACCAGCTCGCGCGGCAGCTCCACCGGCGGCGGATCCTCCCGCACCTGCGGCGTGACGAACACCTCCCGCAGCTCGACCGCCGGGTGCTCGCCCTGCTCGGAGAGCGGGGTGAGCACCTCCAGGTCGAGCCGCCCGTACGTCTCCCGTACCCGCCGGGCGTACGCGGCGCGGGCGGCGGCCACGGATCCGGCGGTGACCTCGGGCTCAACGGCCTTGGTCAGGTTGACCGTTCCGGCCTGGATCACGTCACCGTTGACCGTTCCGGTGACCTCATTGGCCACCGAAATCTCTGGATCGCTGCCCACCCCGCCTAGGCTAGCCGTTCCACGAACTTGCGCTGCCACGGCGTTTCGACGGCGTGCCGGCTGTAGTGCTCCCGCACGTACGGCACGGCCTCGGCGGCCGGGACGCCGTCCAGGACGGCGATGCAGGCGAGGGCGGTGCCCGTGCGTCCTCGCCCGCCGGCGCAGGCGAGTTCGACGCGTTCGGTGGCGGCGCGTTCCCAGGCCTCGCGGAAGGCGTCGGCGGCGTCCGCGCGGTCGGCGGGGAGGCGGAAGTCGGGCCAGCGCACCCAGCGGCTCGGCCAGTCGACGTGCGGCGGGCGGCCCAACAGGTAGAGGCCGAAGTCCGGTCGGGGGCCGGGCGGCAGGGGGCGGCTGAGGCCGCGGCCGCGCAGGAGGCGGCCGGAGGGCAGGCGCAGGATGCCGGGGACGGCCGGGTCCCAGGTGCTGGGGTCGGTCACGAGGGTCTTCTTTCGGGGGGAGGGTGTTCAGGATGCCGCGTGCAGTCCGACCGGCCCGCTCGGCAGTCCGGCGCGGTGGGCCAGGGCGGCGGCCTCGCCGCGCGAGGACACGTCGAGCTTGGCGAGGATGTTGGCGACGTGGAACTTCACCGTCGACTCGCTGATCCGCAGCGTCGCCGCGATGTCCCGGTTGCGGCGGCCGCGTGCCAGTTGGTCGAGGACCTCCCGTTCGCGCGGCTGGAGGCCGTCCAGCGGGTCGGTGACGACGGCGGGTTCGGGCAGGGCCAGCGGGAGGTCGACGGTCACCGTGGTGCCCCAGCCGGGGACCGCCTCGACGCCGTGGTGTCCGCCGAGGGCGGTGATGCGGTCGGCGGTGCGGTGGACGGTGAGGGCGTCGGCGGTCAGCGCGCCGAGGCCGTCGCCGCGCACCACGGCGCGCAGCAGGCCGTCGGCCGTGAGCTGCCAGCTGACGTGCAGCCGGGTCGGCTTCTCCTGTTCCAGCATCAGCAGCACGGCCACCCGGACGGCGTCGCGGGCGGTGTGCGCGGCGTCCGCCGGGATGGAGCGGCCGGCCTCCGCCGGGGGCGCGGCGTCGAGGTGGACCCGGGTGTGGCGCAGCAGAGGGCGCAGTTCGCGCACCAGCCGGGCGAAGGCGGCGTCGGCGGGCTGTTCGCTGAGCGTGCGGTCGAGTTCGGCGCCCTGGCGCAGGTCGAGCAGGGCGGTGACGGCCAGCTCGGTGGCGGTGCGGCGGGCTGTGGCGTCGTCCAGGCCGGGTGCGCGCAGCGGCGCCAGGATCGCGGTGAGCGCGGCGCTGTGGGTGCCGGTGAACTCGGCGATGGCGCGGGCCCGGGCGTTGGCGGAGGCGCGGGAGGCGGCCGTCTGGGTGGGGGCGGCGTCGGTGGCGCGGTGGTCGGAGTGGGCGACCACCAGATCCCACAGCTGTTGCAGGGCGGCGAGTGCCCCGGGTGCGACGGGTCCGGTGCCCGCCCGGACCAGGACCAGCGCGGCGCCGCTGTCGTCGGCCGGCGTGGTGGCCACGACCACCACCGGCCGGGTCCGTCCGGCGAGTTCGGCCTCGCCCTGCCAGGGCCGGCCGGCCGAGGTGGTCGCGGCCGCGCGTTCGGCCAGCCGGGACAGGTCCCGCGTGCTCATGGCCTCGGTGAGCTCGGGCGGGCCGTAGCCGTGCGTGGGGTTGAACGTGCAGACGCCGCTGAGCTGCGCGAGCGCGGTGTGCGGGACGAGGGTGTCGAGCACCTCGGACAGGCGGGGGAGGATGTCCGGCCGGGGAGCGCGCAGCACCTCGACGGCCCGGGCGAGCGCGTCCTCGGGGCGGCCCCAGTGCCGCCGCCAGGGCTCGTCCGTGCCGGCGGTGTCCGCCGCGCCGTTCATGTCGTCCATGCGGTCCAGCCTAGTTCGGGTGCCGCCGACGCGGCCTGGCCGTTCGGACAGGTCGAACCGTCCGAAGGGCCGGGCGGGCCCGCGCCGTCCCGGGCACAGGATGGAAGTCGTCGGAAGCGACCGGCTCCACGGGCCGGCTCCACAGACGACTCCGTCGGCGAACCCGTCGGCGAACCCGACGGCAACGCCACCGACCGGCTCCGTCGGCGAAGCCGCCGGCAACTCCACTGAAACCTAAGGACCTTCCATGACCAAGGCGATCGCCTTCTCCGAGTTCGGCGGCGCGGACGTGCTGCGCCCGATCGACATCGAGCTGCCCGTTCCCGGGCCCGGCCAGGTGCGGGTCGCGGTCCGCGCCGTGGGCGTCAACCCGGTGGACCGCAGGCTGCGTACCGGCGAGCTGGCTGCGCTCTTCCCGGTCGTCTTCCCCTATGTGCCGGGTGTCGAGGTGTCCGGCGTGGTCGAGGCCGTCGGCGCCGGGGTGAGCGGCTTCGCGCCCGGCGACGAGGTGTTCGGCAGCATGATGGGCGGCGCGTACGCGGAGCACGCGCTGGTGGACGTGGCGGCGCTGGCCCACAAGCCCGCGGGGCTGGGCTGGGAGGAGGCCGCCGCGATCCCGACGGCGGCCGAGACCTCCGAGCGGGTCCTCGACCTGCTGGGCGTGCGGTCGGGCGAGACGCTGCTGGTGCACGGCGCGGCCGGCGGGGTCGGCACCGTGCTGCTCCAGTTCGCCCGGGCGCGCGGGATCACCGTGGTCGGCACCGCGAGCGAGGCGAACCACGACCACCTGCGCGAGCTCGGCGCGATCCCGGTGGCGTACGGCGAGGGCCTGGCCGAGCGGGTGCGGGCCGCGGCGCCGGGCGGGGTGGACCGGGCGCTGGACGCGGCCGGGCGGGGCGGGGTGCTGCCGCTGTCGATCGAGCTGACGGGCAGCGCGGACCGGGTGCTGACGATCGCCGACGTCGTGGGGGCGCAGGAGCACGGCATCCGGTTCAACGGCGGCGTCGAGGGCGTGGAGTCCCACCACCGGCGCGCGTTCGCGGCCGCGCTCGCCCTGCACGAGGCGGGCACCCTGCGGCTGCCGCTGCACCGGGTGTTCCCGCTGGCGGAGGCGGCCGAGGCGCAGCGGGTCAGCGAGGCCGGGCACCTGCGCGGAAAGATCGTGCTGACGGTCCGATAGCCGTTCATCGCCCGTCCTGTACCCGTCTGCCCGTTTTACCTCCGTTTTGCATTGGGCTCGCCATTTTCGTACGGTTTCATCCGTTCGGAGTAATTCGGCAGGCGGACGCGCCGTGAACACGGCGCTGAGCCGTCCGGCCGACATGCGGTCCCCCGAACGGTCGACCAGGGTTGGCCGGACGTGGGCGGCACCGGACCGCCTGCCCTGACGGTCAGGAGGACCAGGCGCATGGGCGGAACGGACAGGCGGGCGGTGATCGGCGAGTTCGTCGGGACCCTGCTGCTGGTGTTGCTGGCGGTGGGTGCGGCGGTGCTCGCGGGGGAGGCGATCGGTCCGGTGGGCATCGCGTTCGCCTTCGGCTTCGTGCTGCTGGCGCTCGCGTACGCGCTCGGCCCGATCTCCGGCTGCCACGTCAACCCGGCGGTGACGCTCGGTTTCCTGCTGGCGCGCCGGATCGACGGCCGCACGGCGGTGTCGTACTGGGTGGCGCAGGTGCTCGGCGGCATCGCGGGCGCGGCGCTCGTCCTGCTGCTGGCGAAGCAGATACCGGGGCTGGAGACCCACGGCAAGCTCGGCACCAACGGCTGGGGCGACCGCTCCCAGGTGCACATCAACGCCGGCGGCGCGTTCCTGACCGAGGTCGTCCTCACCTTCCTGCTGGTCTACGTCGTCCTGGCGGTCACCCACCGGCTGGCCGCGGTCGGCTTCGACGGGCTGCCGATCGGCGTCGCGCTGGTGGTCGTCCACCTGGTCGGCATCCCGCTCACCGGCACCTCGGTCAACCCGGCGCGCAGCCTCGGCCCGGCGCTGTTCGCGGGCGGTGGGGCGCTGTCGCAGCTGTGGCTGTTCCTGCTCGCCCCGCTGGTCGGCGGCGCGCTGGCGGCGGGCGTGCACCTGCTGACCCACCCGCAGCCCAACCTCCCGGTGGCGCAGGCCCTGGCCACCGACGCGCGGGTGTAAGCCCTGGCCACCGACGTGCGGGTGCAGGTCCCGCAGTCGAGCCGGCGCGGCGGCCTCGTCCTCGCGCTCCCTTCGTGCTCCCTTCATGCTCGCTTAGCGCCGCTTCGCGTCGTCCTGGGACCGCTCCGGGACCGCTCCGGGACCGCTTTTGCGCCGCCGACCGTCCGGATCCGGCGTACCGGCCGAAGAGCCCCGGCTCCCGCCCGTCGGCTGGATAGAGTCCCGCCATGGTGACTGTGAACGCGGAGAGCCCGGCGGGCGGGCGGCTGGCCGGCCGCTCCTGTGTGGTGACGGGTGCGGCCAACGGCATCGGGAGGGCGGTCGCCGAACGCTTCGCCCGGGAGGGCGCGTCGGTGGTCGCCACCGATGTGGACGCGGCCGGGCTGGACCGGCTGGCCGAACGATTCCCCGGCGCCGTCAGCACGGTGGTCGGCGACGTGGCCCGGGACGAGGACGCCCGCCGGATGGTGGCCGCCGCCGTCGAGCGGCACGGGCGACTGGACGTCCTGGTGGCCAACGCCGGGATCATCCCCCTGATGGAGATCACCGAGGCCACCGCCGAGGACTGGGACCACGTGATGGCGGTGGACGGCCGCGGCATGTTCCTCACCTGCAAGTACGCGATCGAGGCGATGACCGCCCAGGACCGGCCCGGCGGCTCGATCGTCTGCCTGTCCTCCATCTCCGGCGAGGCCGGTCAGCGCGGCCAGGCGGTGTACGGGCCCGCCAAGTTCGTCGCCTCCGGCCTCACCAAACACCTCGCCGTGGAATGGGCCGACCGCGGCATCCGGGTCAACGCCGTCGCCCCCGGCACCATCACCACCGCGCGCGTCGCCCGGCTGTACGACGAGCCCGGTGGCCCGGAGTACCTCTCGGCGATCGAGAAGCGGCACCCGATGGGGCGGCTCGGGGACCCGGCCGAGGTCGCGGCGGCCGTCCTCTTCCTCGCCTCCGACGACGCGTCCTTCGTCACCGGGGTCGTGCTGCCGGTGGACGGCGGGTACCTGGCGCAGTAGGGCCGCCGTCGGGCGCCCGGCTCCCGGCGAGCAGCTCGACCAGGACGGACACTCCGTCCGCCCCGTGCCCGGCGCCGACCGCCGTCCGGGTGAGGGCGAGCGCCGCGTCCAGCACGGAGGTGTCCAGGCCGCGCGCCCGGGCGGAGTGCGCGACGTGCGCCAGCCCGGCCTCGGCGGAGGCGAGACTGCTGCGGTCGCCCGGATGCCTGCGCTCGTCCGTGCGCTGCGCGTAGCCGTCGATCAGCGGCGGCAGCAGGCGCGGCAGGCCCTGGGCGTACGGGGCGAGTTCGGCGCCGCCGATGCCCTCGGCGCGGGCCAGCGCCAGGGCGTGCAGGTAGCAGTGCACGGTGGTCCGGAACAGGTCGAGCAGGGCGGCGTCGAAGGCGCTCGCCCGCCCCGGGTCCGCGCCCACGTGGCGTACGGTGCCGCCCAGCGCCCGCAGTGCGGCCTCGTGGGCGGCGAAGGCCTCGGCGTCGCCGCTCAGCAGGACGGTGCCCTCCGGGCGGCCGACGGTCGGGGTGGGGGTGAGGACCGCGGCGTCCAGGAGGCGGAAGCCCCGGGCCTCCGCGTCGGCCCCGTTCGCCCGCGCGTCGTCCGGGGAGACCGAGGTGGCGTTGACGACGGTCCGGCCGCGCAGCGCCGTTCCGGCCGCCTCCAGCACGCTACGGCCGGCCGGCCGTAGCGTGCTGGTCGCGGACGCAGAGCAGCGCGAATGGGGCGTCCGCCACCGCCTCGGCGGCGCTCGCGGCCGACCGCAACTGCCGGTCCCTGGCCTTCCATCCCACCGACGGACAGGCCGGGCTACGAGAAGACAGCGGCCATCTGCTTGGCCGGACGGCACGTCGCGGGCATCTTCCTCTGGTCTGCCAGGTGATCCAAACGAAACTGCCCAGGCCAGAGCTTCACGCCGACGGCAGAGTCAAGGCGCAGAGGCACGGTGGCACGTCGCGGCGGACGGCGCGGACGCTCCGCCGAGGAGGTGTCCGCGATGCGGATCGGAGAACTCGCCCGGCGCGCCGGCGTCACCCCGCGCGCCCTTCGCTACTACGAGGAACAGGGGCTGCCCGCCCCCGAGCGCCGCCCCAGCGGCTACCACGAGTACGACGAGCGGGACGTGGACACCGTCCGGGGCATCCGCACCCTCCTCGCGGCCGGGCTCAACAGCACCGTGATCGCCGAGATCCTCCACGGCCTGCCGCTTCCCGGGCAGCGAACGCCCGGCCCGACCTGCCCCGAGTTGCTCGCCGGCCTGGCCAGGGAGCGCGCCAGGATCACCCGGCAGATGGACGAACTCGCCCGGGCCCGGGGCCTGTTGGACGCCAACATGGGTGCTCGGACGCCGGGCGCGGATGCGTCCCCCTCGGATGCGTCCCCCGCGGGTGCGGCCGCCGCGGGCGCTGCCGCCGCCGAGGACCGTCGCCCGCGGTCGGCGGCACGGAAACTCGATGGCGCGCGCTCCCGGGCCGTGCTGGAGTGAGCGGATGGATCATGACGAGGTGCTCGCCCTGTTCGACGACCGGCTCCGGCGCAACGCGCCGCCCGACCCCGGCTGTCGCGTCGAACGCGACGGCGCGGTGATCCGGCAGGTGGGCCCGGAGCACAGCTGGAACGGCGTGGTCTGGTCCGGCCTGGACGAGGCCGGCGCGGACGCGGCGATCGCCGCGCAGGTGCGCCACTTCGCCGGACTGGGCCTGGAGTTCGAGTGGAAGGCCTACTCCCACGACCGCCCCGCCGACCTCGGCGCCAGGCTGCTGGCGGCCGGCTTCACCCCGGAGCCGGACGAGGCGCTGATGCTCGCCCGGATCGCGGACCTGCCCACCGACGCGGCCCTGCCCGAGGGGGTCCGGCTGCTCCCGGTGACCGACCCGGCCGGGGTGGACCTGCTGATGGAGGCCCACGAACAGGCCTTCGGCTCCGAGCACCCCGGGCTGCGCGCGCGGTTGCTCGACCACCTGCGGCACGGCACCTCGACGGTCAGCATGGTCGTCGCGATGGCCGGCGACCGCCCGGTCAGCGGCGCCCGGATGGAGCTGGTCCCGGGCACCGGGTTCGCCGGCCTCTGGGGCGGCGGCACCGCACCGGACTGGCGCGGCCGGGGGATCTACCGGGCCCTCATCGCCCACCGGGCCCGGCTCGCGGCCGAACTCGGCTACCAGTACCTCCAGGTCGACGCGAGCGACCAGAGCCGGCCCATCCTCCAGCGCCTCGGCTTCGCCTGGGTGAGCACGACGACTCCTTACGTGCACCAGCCGTAGGCCCCGCCGCGGGCGGCCGAGCGAGCCGGGAGCCGAGGGCGTCGGGAGCCGAGCGAGCCGGGAGCCGAGGGCGCCGGGGCCAGAGGGGGCCAGGACCCGGGGATCTGGGCCGATCGGCAGGGGAGTACGGGGGTGCCGCTGCTCAGGATGTGCCGTTCGGTACATGCGGGGGAGGGCCGGCCGGGGTCATCGTTGAGGCACCACGAGCGGGGACCGTCCGGGTCCCCGGGGAGGAGCCTCGGCGTGTTCGACCTCTATCACCCGCGCGTCCTCGGCACGACGGTCGTCGTGCCCGCCGCCCTCGGCGGCTTCGCTCTCGGGCTCAGCCTCAGCCTCAGCTTCAGCCTCGGGCTCGGTCTCGGGTTCGTGCGCCGGGTCGCCCGGCGGCGATCAGGCCGGGAGCCGTGTCCGGGGCACCGCGGCCGGATCGACCGCGTCCGTGAGCGGGCCCTGCCCGAAGCAGCTGCTCCGCTGAGCCCCGGTGTCGTGCACGGCGGTCTGCACCAGGGCGTACTGGAACGGCACCCCGATCGCCGCCAGCGGCAGCAGTACGCACAGCAGGGCGTGCCCCGGGCCGATCCGGAACGTCCTGCGGCGGACGGCGGTGACGAGCTGCCAGCCGCCCCAGCACACCGAGACGACGGCCAGCCCCAACCCCGCCCAGGCGAGCGGCAGTACGGGGGCCGGGGCGCCGGGGCTGTCCTGGCAGCGGCTCACGAGCCCGTGGATGTCGCCGTCCGCGACGAGCGTCGGCACGCCGCACGCCCACCCGAGGCAGGCGAGCAGCAGCGGGCCGCCCGCTCGGAGCCACCGCGGGGAGCGCTGTTCTTCACTCATACGCCTAGTACCAGTCCGGATTCACGCGGACGAAGTGCAGCTTCTGGTGCCCGCGCTGCTCCTGGAAGCTGTCGATCCGGCCGCCCATGCTCGCGTTCTGCTGGCCGCCGCTGTGCTGGGTGTAGCGGATGTCCCCGTCCGGGGTCACCGCCGTCACCACCGCGGTGTGGTGGACGACGCCCTTCTTGTCCTGGGAGTCCTGGTCGGAGTCCTCCTCGTAGTAGACGATGTCCCCGGGCTTCACTTCGCCCGGCGGGACCTCCTGACCGCCGTGGCGCATCATGAAGTCGTGCATGTTCTGCGCCCCGGCCCAGCTCTTCGAATAGTCGAGCCGCTGGTCGAGCCAGTCGCCGCCCGCGTCGTCGCTGCGTCCCCAGGTGTCGTCCCCGCGCCAGCCCCACCACTGGTCCCACTTGGCGTGCACGCCGCCCTGGCGCAGCGCCTCGGAGGCGAAGTTGGTGCAGTTGTCGTCGAAGACGTCGATGGTGGTGTCGTTCCAGTGCTCCAGCGCCCACTGCACCGTCTTCACCCGGTCGTACTTGGCGTTGGGCCCGCCGCGCAGACCCACCTTCACGTCGTCGGGGATGCCCGGGAGGTTGGCGAGGGTCACGGGGTCGGAGAGCATCAGCTGCTTGTGCTGGTTGTCGGTCAGGGCCTTCCACCAGTCGGCGACCAGCCGGGGGTCCTGCCCGCTGGGGATGCCCCCGGTGTACATGGACAGTTCGGTCTGCGAGGCTTCGCGCTGGAGCTGGTCCAGCGCCTTGTGCGGGTCGGTCTCGCAGGTCGCGGCGGCGAGCTTGCGCAGTTCGGCGGAGGCTAGCTTGTCGGCCTGGGCGGCCTCGCGCAGCGCCTCCTGGAGCATCGCGTTCACCTCCTGGACGGCGTTGTCGTTCGAGGCCGCCGCGCCGCCGCTGCCGTGGACGGTGGCGGTGGTCTCGTCGACGGTGAGGCCGTACTGCCGGGCCATGTCCAGGGCGGAGTTCAGGGTGAGCTTGGCCCGGGTGATGCCGGCGCTCAGCCCGTCGAGGATCATGACAACGCCGCGCATGATGTCCGCGCCGGCCTCCAGGATCTGGGCCTGCTCCTGGAGCTTGCGGCCGGCGGCCTCGCCGACCTTGTCCTTCCAGTTCTCCTTGAGCGGGTCGACACCGTTGGCATGGATGTCGTTGACGGCCTGCCACGCCTGCTTGGACAGGGAGAGCCAGGAGCCGGCGGCGGCATCGACGTCGATGCTGTTGGCGGCCTTGAGCGCCGCGATGGTCATCGTCACGGCTGCTGCCCCGGTTCCGTGCCCCCGAGGTCACCGAGTGCGGCGTCGAGCCGGCGGGCGTACTCCTGGTCGGCCTGGTCGTAGGACTGCGCCGACTCGTGCAACTGTGAGGAGTACAGATGGAGTTGATCGACGACCGACTTCACGTGGGCCTGCCAGGCGTCGGCGCAGTCCTTCAGCGCCGGACCGGAGTCCCAGGCCGACATCGCGTCGGCGGCCGCGTGGCTGTTGTCGAGCCAGTGCCCGACGGGGCCGAAGGTCTTGGCGGCCTCCGTGAGGCCGTTCGCCGACTGTCGCAACGCATGTGTCTGGACGTGGATGTGGTTCACGGTCAGGTCCCCCTACCCGGCTATGTCGATCCCGATCGACATGGGTGCGGCCATCGTAACGACCGGTTTGGAAGGGAAAGGTCATCCGAAAGTCATGAGAAAGTAATTCGACGGGGCTGGTCGCCTTGCTTCCTGTCGGATGGCGGGCAGCCGGTCACCGGCGCGGAAACCGGGCCTCGTCCGGACCGGGCGGGAGGAGGCCGCCCGGGAGGATCTCCCCGGGCTCGCCGGAGAACACCACCTCGCCCCGGTGCAGCACGTGCACCACCGCGGCCCCGGCCAGGGTGTGCGGCAGCGACTGCGCGGCGAGCACGACCGTACGGCCGTCGGCGGCGCCGGCCAGCAGGTGGGCGTGCAGCCGCGCGGTGACGGCGGGGGTCAGGCCGCCGTCCGGCTCGTCCAGCAGGAGCAGAGCGGGCCGAGCCGCCAAGGCCCGCCCGAAAGCGACGAGTTGCTGCTCGCCACCCGACAGGACGCCGGCCCGGCGGCCCAGCAGGGCGATCAGCTCCGGGAACAGTTCCAGCACCTCGGTGCGCCCCGGCCCGCCCAGGAGCAGGTTCTCGGCCACGGTCAGCGAACCGAACACCCCGCGACCGGCCGGGACCACGGCCAGGCCCCGCCGCACCCGCTGGTGCACCGACAGCCCGCCCATGTCCCGGCCCCGCCAGAGCGCTCGCCCGCCAGCCAGCGGCACCACCCCGGCCAGGGCGTGCAGCGCACTGGTCCGCCCGGCCCCGTTGCGGCCGAGCAGGACCGTGACGGCGGCGGACGGGAAGTCCAGGTCGACACCGTGCAGCGCCTCCAGCGGGCCGTTGCGGACCCGGGCGGCACGAAGGGCGGCTTCGACGGGCATCAACCCACCTCGGGGGTCGGGCGGTTCGGCATCATGTGGCGGTTCCCCACGCCCGGGTGACCCGGGGATCGGTCAGGACGGCCGCGGCCGGTCCGGCGGCGACCACCCGGCCCTGCGCCATGGCGTAGACGGCATCGGCGAGTTCGGCGACCAGTTCGGCGTCGTGCTCGACCAGCAGCAGCGCCATGCCGCGCTCGGCGAGGCCGCGCAGGACGGACACCAGGCGGACCGTCTGCGCGGCGTCGAGGCCCGCCGCCGGTTCGTCCAGCAGCAGCACCCGGGGCTCGCCCGCCAGCGCCCGTGCCAGCTCCACCAGGCGCAACACCCCCGTGGGCTGCCCACCGGCCGGTTCGGCGGCGATCTCCTGCAAGCGTCCCGGACGGCGCGCAGCGGGCGGCCGCCGCGCCGGACGGGCGAACCCTCCGGGGCGTTACGGGTGATTTCTCCGTCGGATTGCGATTCGTCCATGGATTCGCCTTCATGGTGTCACTTGAGACGTTTCCAGGATCGGCCTGGAACAGCATCCGGGGCACGGAGAGCGGGGCCCGGGCGGCGCAGTCGAGAGGGAAGACCACCATGCACATGACGCGAAGCGGCACCCCCGAGGACGCCCGCCGGGCCAGGCGGGCGGCGAGCGTACTGCTCGCCCTGCTGCTCGCGGGTACGGCGGCGGCGTGCGGCAGCGACGGCAAGTCCGGCTCCGCGGCCACCTCCCCGGCGGCTACGGGTGCCACCGTCACGGCGACCGCCACCGAATCCGCCCCCGCGACGGCCACCGCCACTGCCACCGGCACGGCCCCCGCCGACCCCGCCGCCGCGAAGGGGGAGATCACCACCAACTGGGAGAAGTTCTTCGACCCCGACACCCCGATCGCCGACAAGGCCCAGCTGCTCCAGGGCGGCGACGAACTGCTCCCGGCGCTCCAGGGCTTCGCCCAGGACCCGAGGGTCGGCCAGGTGCAGGCGAAGGTCGCCGCCGTCGCGTTCACCGACGCGAGCGACGCGACCGTCACCTACGCGCTCTCGCTGCAGGGCAACGTGGTGGAGCCGAGCGCGACCGGCCAGTCCGTCCTCGACAACGGCACCTGGAAGGTGTCCCGCTCGACCCTGTGCGGTCTGCTCACCCAGGCCGGCGGCGCCACGGCGACCCCGATCCCCGGCTGCGGCTGACCGGCTGCGGCCGACCGCCCCGCCGCGCCGGCGGCCCGGCCGTGTCCCGGGGGCGGTCCGCCCGGACCGTTCCCGCGGCGCCCTCACCGGCCGCTTCGCCGTCCTCCTGCTGCCCCTCGCCGTGCTGCTCGCGGCGCTGCTCGTCGGCTGCGGCACCCGGCTGCCGGCCGAGGCTTTCACGGCCCGCCCGACCCTCGCCTCCCCTGCTGCGGGAGCCACCGGCGCGACCGGAGCCACCGGTGCGGCCGGGAGCGCCAACCCCGCCTCCGACACCGGGGTCACCGCCACGGAGATCAGGATCGGGCTGGTCACCTCGCTCACCAGCCCGGTCGGCAGCGAGGTGTTCAAGGGTCCGCGCTACGGCGCCCAGGCCTTCTTCCAGGCCCTCAACGACCGCGGCGGCCTGCACGGGCGCACCGTCCGGCTGGTGACCTGCGACGACGGCGGCAGCGGGGTCGGCAACCAGGACTGCGTGCACCGGCTGATCGACCGGGAACACGTCTTCGCCTTCGTCAGTGGCAGCGTCCTCGACTATGCGGGCGCCCCGTACGTGAGCGGCAAGGCGGTGCCGGACGTCGGCGGCCAGCCGATCGGCACGGAGTACGACCGCTGGCCGCACCTCTACGGGATCTGCGGCAGCGCCGCTCCGCGCGACGGCCGGTCGGTCGGCTGGAACGGCACGCTCTACCAGGGCACCGAGGTCTTCCGGTTCTTCAAACAGCGACTGGGCGCGACCAGCGCCGCCGTGGTCGCCTACAACCAGGCCGACTCGACCCGTTACGCCGGACAGCTGAAGGCCGGGCTGGAGGCCGAGGGGTACCGGGTGCTGCTCCAGACGGTGTACTTCGCGCTGCCGAACTTCCAGGCGGTGGCCGCGGCGGTGCACGCCGACGGCTCGCAGCTGCTGTTCGACGCGATGGACTCCCGGGGCAACGCGGCGCTGTGCCGGGCGCTGGACGAGGCCGGGGTGACGGTGGCGGCGAAGGTCACCAACGTGCAGAACTGGTCGGAGACGGTGCGCACCGACTACGCCTCCTCGCCGGACTGCCGCAACGCGCTGGGCTCCTGCGGCGTCGCGCCGACGCGCTCCTGCGTCGAGGTGTTCATGAACCGCGCCGAGCCCTACGACGCGCACGGCTTGATCCTGCCCGCCTCCTTCGTCCCGCAGCCGCCTCCCACCGGGCCGACCCGGGCGTGCCTGAACGCCGCCCGTTGGCAGGACTCGGCCCAGGGCGGGCAGGGCGGCTGGGTCACCCAGGTGCCGTCGATGACCACGAACTGCTTCGACGTGCCGCAGCTGCCGTACAAGCCGTAGCGCAGGGTCCGATCGACAGCCGACAGCCGACGGATTTCAGGTAACAGCTTTCAGGGAACAGCTTTCAGATGACGGATAACAGATGACAGATTTCGAAATCTGTCATCTGTTATCCGTCATCCGTTACTTGTCGTTGCCGGTCGCCCGCCTCACGGCAGCCGCTCGACCACCACCATGGCCGCGTCGTCGTCCAGCCTGCCGCCGACGTGCGCGAGCAGATCGCGGCGCAGGCTCTGGAGCAGGGCGGTGGGGCGCTCGGAGTGCCAGGCGGTGACACGTTCGGTGAGCGGGTAGAAACGCCGCTGGGCGTCGCGGGCCTCGATCACGCCGTCGGTGTAGATGAGCAGCCGGTCGCCGGGCCGGAACGGGAAGGTCTCCGCCTCGTACCGCGCCGGCGCGAGTTCGCCGAGGCCCAGCGGCGGGGAGGGGTGGTGCGCGGCGAGGGTGGTGATGCCGCCGGCGCGCAGCAGCAGTGGGGGCGGGTGGCCGCAGTCGATCAGGCGGACCGGGGAACCGTCGTCGGGGATGTCGAGCAGGACGGCGGTGATGAAGGATTCTCCGGCTTCGCCGCTCTCCTCGGGGGGCTCCTCGGGTGAGGGGAGGGGCAGGGCGGACAACGCTTGCAGGCCCTGCCGCTCGCGTCGCTCACGCCGGTCGCGGCGGTCCCGTCGGGACTGTTCGGCGAGCTGGGCGAGGTCCCAGCTGACGCTGCCGTCCAGGTAGGCCGCCAGGTCGGGCAGTTCGGCGTGCAGGTGGGCGGCGGCGCGGAAGGCGCCGAGCAGCAGGGCCGCGTCGCCGAGCGAGGACAGTCCCTTGCCGCGGACGTCGCCGACCAGCAGCCGGGTGCCGGTGGCGGTGCGGGCGGCCGCGTACAGGTCGCCGCCGACCTGCGCCTCGGCCTCGGCGGCCAGGTAGACGGAGGCCAGGTGCAGCGGTCCGATCCGTTCCGGCAGCGGGCGCAGCAGCACCCGCTGGGCGGCCTCGGACACCGAGCGCACCCGGGCCAGCTCGCGCTCGTGCCGCTCGCGCAGCACCCGCAGGCCGACGATCAGCACCGAGACGATCAGCTGCGCGCTCAGCTGGGTCTCGATGTTCGCGCTGGTCAGGCTGTCGCGGACGGCGCCGATGACGGTCAGCGCGGCGAACGCGAGCGCGGCGACCGCGGCGGTGGCCCGGGGTCCGGCGAAGGAGGCGGTGAGGGCGGGGGCGACGATCAGCAGCGGGCCGAGGTGGATGTCCGGCGGGGAGAGGATGTCGACCACGGCGATCAGCACGATCAGCGCGAGGGTGAGCGCCGTCAGCACCCGGCGGTCGGGCAGCCAGGCGCGGCGGCGGTCGGGGGGATGCGTCGCGTTCGAGCGGTGCGGCGCATCGGGACGCTGCCGGAGGGGCACTCCTCCTCTGTACACCGTGGAGGTGGCGGGGCGCACCCGGAAGGGCTCGACCGGCTCTCCGGTCGGCCCCTTCGACCGGCCCCTCCGGCCGGTGTTCCGGGCGGCTTCCCCCGGCCGGATCTCCGGCCCGCGCTTCGATCCCGCATCCCGACCCGCGTTCCGCGTCCCGCATGGTCGTCCGGCAGGTGGCCAGGTCAGCCCTCCTGGCCGTACCGGGCCAGGTAGTCGGCGAAGCGGGCGACGTCCTCGTCGGACCAGTCGGTGAAGCGCGCGGTGAAGGAGAGCCGGCGCTGCTCGTTGGCGTCCCGCAGCAGGGTGAGGCCGGCTTCGGTGGCGCGCAGGATCTGGCCGCGCTGGTCGTCCGGATCGGTCTCGCGGGCCAGCAGGCCGAGCTTCTCCAGGGCGGTGACCTGGCGGCTGACGGTGGACTTGTCGAGCATGAAGTGCGCGGCCACGTCGGCGGCGCGGCAGCCGCCGCGCTCGGTGATCAGGTCGAGGATGCTGTAGGTGACCAGGGAGAGGTCGGGGTGCAGCTGGGAGGCCTTGTGCCGGGCGCGGCGGGCGAAGGCGGTCAGCTCGCGCTGGATGGTCTCGATGGACGACTGGCGGCCGGGCACGGCGTTCCTATCTCCTCGATATTTGTTGCACTATACAACGGATTTGCCCGGGGTCGCACGGTGCTCCGGTGCTCGCCGCTCCGGCGCTCATCGCCCTGCTGCCCGTCGCCCCGCTGCCCGCCGCCCCGGCGCTCGCTGCTCCGGTGCGGCCCGCCAGGCGCGGGCGGCGGCGATCCGCCTGGTCGCACTCGGGTGAGTGGCGAACAGTAGCTCAAGCACCCTCGGCGGGTCGACATCCGAGACGTTCGCCAGGGCCAGTCTGCGCTGCATGGCCACGAACTGCTCGACGTCCCCGGTCAGTTCGAGCGCGTGCCGGTCCGCCCTGGCCTCGATCCGGCGGCTCACCGCGCACTGCGGCGGCCCCGACAGCGCGCCCAGCAGCGCCGCGAGCGCCGCCAGCAGCGGCAGCGCCCGGGGGTCCGCCGCGTCCGTCGCCCCGGCCGCGTCCAGCAGCGGCGGCCAGGCGGCGAGCAGGCCGAGGACGGCCACCGCGACGGCCGCGCCGACCGCGCCCAGCGCGGTGCCGAACGGCACGTCCCGGTGCTTGACGTGGCCCAGCTCGTGCGCGACCACCAGCTCCACCTCGCGCGGCTCCGCGGTGGTCAGCAGCGTGTCGTACGCGACGATCCGGCGGGTCGCCCCGAACCCGGAGACGTACGCGTTGAGCGCGGTGGTGCGACGGGAGGCGTCCGCGACCAGGACATCCCGCACCCGGACGTCGTCCCGCTCGGCCAGCGCGAGCAGCGCGGTGCGCAGCTCCCCCGGGGGCATCGGGGAGAAGCGGTTGAACACCGGCTCGATCAGCAGCGGATGGAGGAAGGAGAGCGCGGCCGTCAGCAGCGCCGCCGCGCCCGCCGCCGGCAGCCACCATCGCTGCGGCGACCAGGCGGTCAGCGCGAACAGGCCCAGTGCGAGCGGGAGGACGAGGACGAGGGTGAGCGCGAGGCCGCGTACGGCGTCCAGCGCCCAGCCGGCCCAGCCCTGGGTCACCAGCCCGTACCGGGCCCGGACGGTCCGCGCCCCGGCGCCGAACGGCAGTTGCAGCGCCTGGCCGAGCACCACCAGGGCCGCCGCGCCGGCCAGTACCCCGGCCGTCCGGGAGCCGCCGAACCAGCCGCCGACGGCGGTCACCAGGGCGGCACCGGCCGGGGTGAGGCCGAGCAGCAGGGTCAGCGCCAGGCCCGCCAGCCGTCCGCCCAGTGCCCACGGCAGCTGGGCGCGGCGCAGCGCGCGGCCCCGGGCGCGCTCGTCGGGGGTGAAGTCCGGCGCGGGGGCTTCGCCGGGCGGGGTGCACCCGGAGGTCGCGGTCCCGGACGCCGCGGTCTCGGAGGCCACGGCCTCGGGGATCGCGGTCTCGGGGTTCGAGGGTTCGGCGGCCGGGGGTTCGGGGGCCGGGGTGGTGTCCATGGCGGGGTGCGGCTCTTCCGGTCGGGTCGCGGGAGGGGCGGTACGGCGGTTCGGGGATTGTTCCAGCGGTGGTCCAGCGGTGATTCAGCATGGCGTACCCGACGGGGCGATGCGCATGCCGCGGCCCGGCGGTCGCCCGCGAGCGGCGGTTCACTCCTCGGTGGGCCCGGTGGCGCCGTGGACGCCGGAGCGCAGCAGTTGGTGGCCGAGGTCCACCAGGGCGCGGCCGACCGCGAACTCGTCGCCGACGGCGGGGGCCGGGGCGTCGCGCGGGTTGCGGCGGGATCGGGCGTCACTGTGCAGCACGTCGCCGTCGGTGTTCAGCACGGCGTGCACCCGGGTGGTGTCCTCGTCCTCGACCACGTGCAGGCTGAGCTGCCATTCCTTGGTGCGCACGGCGCCGGGGGCCGACTGCTCGACGCCCTCGCCGATGGCCGCGGCCGGCGGCGGGGCGGCGGCCGTCCCGTCGGCGCGGACGATCACCACCGGGCAGGCGCCGTGCACGGCGCAGCGGGTGGACACCGAGCCGAGCAGCGTCCGGGCGAAGGTGCCCCGGCCCCGGCTGCCCAGCACCAGCAGGTCGGCCCCCGCCGCCGCCTCCAGCAGCACCTCGGCGGCGTGGCCGAGCACCAGGCTCTCCCGGACCTCCACCGAGCGGTCCGGGCCGAGGATCTCGTTGATCTCGGCGCTCAGCGTGCGGCGGGCGGTCCGCTCGAAGCCGTCGTCCACCATCGGCGCGAACCACCCGTACAGCGAGGGGTACTCCCAGGCCGCCACCGCGTGCACCGCCGCGCCGGTCAGCACGGCCTGGCCGACCGCCCAGCGCAGGGCCGCCTTCGACGGCCCGGAGCCGTCGATCCCGACCACGATCCGGTGCTCCCGGGTGAGGGACGGGGGACTGCCGCCCACGGCGGAGATCTGATTGCTGCCCATCACGCCACACCTCCCGGCCTTCGGCGCGGGACTCGCTCCCTGCACACCACGCTGCGCGCCCCGCCCGGCTCCGCGCCAGGGACACGGTGGCCGGGTCGGCCGGGGCCATTGGGACGGTCGGGCCAGGGGGGCCGTCCGGCGACCGGCCGGCGATGCCGGGCCGGTGATGCCGGGCCGGCGATGTCCGCCGGTCGATGTCCGACCGTCGATGCGCAGCCCGGCCCGGGGGTGTCCTTTGTGGCCGGAATGTTGCGGGCTCGGGTCCGGGTGGTGGTGATTCGGTGGCGTAGGCTGACCGCTCTTGCATCATCCTCGGGGGGATCCACTCATGCGCCGTGTCGCGGCCGCCGTCGCGCTGCTCGTCGGAATAACCGCCGTCGCCGCCTGCGGGCCGGACGACCCCGAACCGGCCCCGGCCTCCGCCGCCCCCGTCCCGCCGTCCTCGCCGCCGGACGGTTCGCCCTCCGGCACGGCCCCGGGCAAGAGCGCCCCGCCCCGGCCCGACGGCACCATCACCGTCGCCTTCGCCGGGGACGTCCACTTCGAGGGCCGCACCGAGGCCCGGCTGGCCGTCCAGCCGCCCGAGCCCGTGCTCGGCCCGATCTCCCGCACCCTCGCCGACGCCGACCTGTCCGTCCTCAACCTGGAGACCGCGATCACCGGGCGCGGCGCCCCGGAGCCGAAGACGTACACCTTCCGCACCTCGCCCAAGGCGCTGTCGGTGCTCAAGGACTCGGGCGTCGACGTCGTCTCGATGGCCAACAACCACGCCGTGGACTTCGGCGCCGACGGCCTCACCGACACCCTCGCCGCCAAGGACTCCTCGCCGATCCCGGTGGTCGGCTTCGGACGCAACGCCAAGGAGGCGTACGCCCCGTATGTCACCACCGTGCGCGGGGTGAAGGTCGCGGTGGTCGCCGCCAGCCAGGTCGAGGACCTCACCAACCAGAAGTGGCGGGCCGGCGCGAACAAGCCGGGCATCGCCTCGGCCCTGGACGTGCCGGCGCTGGTCAAGGCGGTGGAGACGGCCAAGCAGCAGGCTCCGGTGGTGCTCGTCTACCTGCACTGGGGCGACGAGGGCAAGGCCTGTCCGACCGGTCCGCAGACCACCATCGCCAAGAAGCTCGCCGGCGCGGGCGCCACGGCGGTGGTCGGCACCCACGCGCACACCATGGTCGGCTCGGGCATGCTCGGCAACACCTACATCGGCTACGGCTTCGGCAACTTCCTCTGGTACGGCACCTCCAACTACCCCAACTCCAACGAGACCGGTGTCACCACCCTCACCCTCACCGCCGACGGCAAGGTGACCGGCGAGGCCTTCACCCCGGCCACCATCGACGACAAGGGCATCCCGGAGCCGGTCGGCGGCGCCACCGCCGAGGCCGCCCTCAAGCGCCGCGACGGCCTGCGCGGCTGCACCGGCCTCTCCCCGGCCCCGGCCGGCCCCGGTGCGGCACCGACGACCCCCACCGCTCCGGCGACGGCCCCCACCGCTCCGGCCACGCCCCCCACCGCTCCCGCGAAGGCCCCTTCGGGTCCCGCGAAGGCAGCCACCACCCCCGCCGTCCCGCGTTAGCCCGCGCTGGTCGGGCACGAGGCCCCGACGGCCGAACGGTTCTCCCTGCTGCGCCCCGCCGAGGGCGACATCGACGCCGTCCTCGCCGTCCACCGGGACCCGGCCACCTGCGTCCACAGCCCCTCGGACGCCCTCGCGACCCGTACCGAGGCCGAAGAGCTGTAGGGCCGCTGGAACGCGGTCTGGGAGCGCCACGGCTTCGGCTACTGGACGGTCCGCGAGCACGACTCCCCGGCCGTACTGGGCTTCTGCGGCACCAAGCCGATGACGTTGGCGGGTCTGCCGATCCTCAACCTCTTCTACCGCCTCGCTCCCGCCGCCTGGGGTCGCGGCGTGGCGACCGAGGCCGCCACCACCGTCGCCGCCTGGGCGTCGGCCCACGCCCCCGACCTCCCCCTGATCGCCCGTGTCCGCTCGGAGAACCTCGCCTCCCGGTGCGTCGCCCTGCGCGCCGGCCTGCGCCGCGCGGAACACCTCGACGGTGAGGGCTGTGACGGCTTCGACCTGATCTCCGCGAGCCGCCTGCCGTAGGGACCCGCCGGACACTGCGACCACGGCCGCCAGCACCACAGGCACGACCAGCGCCACTGCCGCAGACGCCGAGTCCGCGGGACATCGAGGCCGCAGGCGCAGAGGCCGCCCGCTCCCAGCCCGGGGGCGGGCGGCTTTCTCGTGTTCGGGGGCGCGTTCGCGGTGGGTGGCGGCCGCCGCGGCACCAGCGGGAGCGAGTTGACGTTCGCACAGGATCTCGATGCAGGCGAACAGCTGTGTTAGGTTAGGCTTGCCTAATCTTGCTGGTCGGAGGGGATGTCCTGTGCAGCAACAGTCCGAATTCGCCGATGCCGTCGCGATGGTCACTGGGGCCGGGCAGGGCATCGGCGCGGCCGTGGTGCGGGCGCTGGTGGCCGAGGGAGCCGTCGTCGCGGCGGTGGACCGCAATCGTGGCGGGCTCGACGCCCTGGTGGCCGAGCTGCCGACGGTGCGTCCGTACGTGCTCGACGTGTCCGACGCCCAGGCCGTGGACGGCACTGTGGAGTTGATTGAACGCCAACTCGGGCCGATCGGAACACTGGTGAACGTCGCGGGAATCCTGCGCACCGCACCGGTCGTCGAACTCTCCGACGGGGACTGGGCGGACACCTTCGCCGTCAACACCACCGGCGTCTTCCACACCGGCCGGGCCGTCGGCCGTCGGATGGCGGACCGCGGGCGCGGGGCGATCGTGACCGTCGGGTCCAACGCCGCCGGGGTGCCGCGGGCCGGGATGGCCGCCTACGCGGCGTCCAAGGCGGCGGCCACCATGTTCACCCGCTGCCTGGGGCTGGAACTCGCCCGGTCCGGGGTGCGGTGCAACGTGGTGTCGCCCGGTTCGACCGACACCGAGATGCAGCGCGCGCTGTGGGGCGAGGACGCCGAGGCGGCCGAACGCCGGGTGATCGAGGGCGATTTGAGCGCCTGGCGGGTCGGTATCCCGCTCGGGCGGATCGCCGCGCCCGCCGACATCGCGGAGGCGGTGGTGTTCCTGGCCTCCGACCGGGCGCGGCACATCACCATGCACGACCTGTACGTCGACGGCGGAGCGACCCTGCGTGCCTGAGCGGGGCAGGGCGGTGCCGATCGGCGCCCCGCCCGTCCCTCCTCCTCGCCCGCCCTCCCGCTGCTCCTCGCCCTGCTGCTCCTCCCCGCCCTCCCGTTCCTCCTCGTCCCCCGTAGAACCGTCCCAGACTGGAGAGACCGCCGTGACCACGGTGCACCATGCCCCTGCCGGGCCGATACCCGCCGGGCCCGACGCCCCGGCGACCGCCCTCGCCGAGGGCCCGGACCACGCCGTCATCGGCGCGGCCAGCGGACTGCTCGGCCAGTACCGGGCCGGCTCCGACGAGGCGTTCTTCGCCTCGCCGACCCGCACCCTGCTCGGCTCCGGCGTGCACGCCCGGGTGCCCCAGGACGGGCGGCCGCTGCCGGTGCGGGTCGCCGAGACGCTGGCCGAGGCGGGCCGGGACGGGGTCGAACGGCCACTGGTGGTCGGTGCGGTGGCGTTCGACCGGGACAGCCGGGTCGAACTCGCCGTGCCCGCCCGGATCCGCACCGCCGGGGCGCTGCGCGACGACCCGCTGATCGCGCTGCCCGCGCCGGCGGCCGAGCGGATCGACTGGCAGATCGCCCCGGTGCCCGCGCCGGAGGTGTACGGCGCCGGCGTCGCGGCGGCCGTCGAGCGGCTGCGCGGCGGGGAGTTGAGCAAGGTGGTACTGGCGCGGACGCTGGAGCTGAGCGCCGCCGAGCCGCTCGACCTGCCCGCCATCCTGCAGCGGCTGGCCCGGCGCGACCCGGGCGGTTACACCTTCGCCGTCCCGTCCGGCGGCGGCCGCACCCTGATCGGCGCCAGCCCCGAACTCCTGCTCTCCCGGCGGGGAACGGCCGTGCTGGCCAACCCGCTGGCCGGCTCGGTCCCGCGCAGCGAGGACCTCGGCGAGGACGTCAGGCGCGCCGCCGCGCTGCTGGAGTCGCCCAAGGACCTGCACGAGCACGCCGTCGTGGTGGACGCCATCCGCGAGGCGCTGGCGCCGTACTGCCGCACCCTCGAAGTTCCCGAACGGCCCACCCTGGTACGGACGGCCGCGATGTGGCACCTGGCCACCACGATCCGCGGCGAGCTGGCCGACCCCGCGGTCTCCGCCCTGGAACTGGCCTGCGCACTGCACCCCACCCCGGCGGTCTGCGGCACGCCGACCGACGTCGCACGCCGGGTGATCGGCGAGGTCGAGCCCTTCGACCGCGGCCTCTACACCGGCATGGTCGGCTGGGAGGACGCGACCGGCGACGGCGAGTGGGTGGTCACCATCCGCTGCGCCGAGGCGCAGGAGCGGACGCTGCGGGTGTACGCCGGCGCTGGCGTGGTCGAGCAGTCCCGGCCGGAGGCCGAACTCGCCGAGACCAGCGCCAAGTTCCGCACCTTCCTGGACGCCGCGGGGGTGGCCCGGTGACGCCGCTGGAGACCGCTCGGGCGGGCTTCACCCCGTACCCCGCCGAGTTCGCCGAGCGCTATCGGGACGCCGGGTACTGGCGCGGCGAGACCTTCGGGCGGATGCTGCGCGAACGCGCCGCCGCGCACGGCGGGCGCATCGCCGTCGTCGACCCGGGCGGTCACTCGGTGGCGGCCGCCGAGCGGCGCTGGACGTACGCCGAACTCGACCGCCGGGCCGACCGGATGGCCGCCGGGCTGCTGGCCCGAGGAATCCGGGCCGGGGACCGGGTGGTGGTCCAACTTCCCAACGCCGCCGAGTTCTTCGAGGTCGTCTTCGCGCTGTTCCGGATCGGCGCGTTGCCGGTCTTCGCGCTGCCGGCCCACCGGTACGCCGAGATCGGGTACTTCTGCTCCTTCACCGGGGCGGTCGCCTATGTGGTGCCGGCCGTCGAAGGCGGTCACGACTACCGCGAACTCGCCACCCGGGTACAGGCGGAGAACCCCGCGCTGCGGCTGGTGCTGGTGGCCGGCGAGGACCCGGGCGAGCACGTCCGGCTCGCGGACGTGCCCTGCGACGGTCCCGGACCGGAGGCCTTCGGCGGGGAGCCCGGGCCCGGGGACCTCGCCTTCCTCCAGCTCTCCGGCGGCAGCACCGGCGTGCCGAAGCTGATCCCGCGCACCCACGACGACTACATCTACTCGCTGCGCGGCTCGGTCGAGCTCTGCGGGCAGGACCGGGACAGCGTGTACCTGTGCGTGCTGCCTGCCGCACACAACTTCCCGCTCAGCTCGCCGGGTTCGCTCGGCACGCTGTACGCCGGCGGCCGGGTGGTGCTCTGCCCGCAGCCCGCCCCGGAGACGGCCTTCCCGCTGATCGAGCGCGAGGGCGTGACCATCACCGGGCTGGTGCCGCCGCTCGCACTGCTCTGGCTGGACGCCGCCGAGCGCGGCGCCCGAGGGTACGAGAGCCTGGAGGTGCTGCTGGTCGGCGGCGCCAAGTTCAGCGAGGAGGCGGCCCGGAGGGTGCGGCCGGTGCTGGGCTGCACGCTCCAGCAGGTGTTCGGGATGGCCGAGGGGCTGGTCAACTACACCCGGCTGGACGACCCGGAGGAGCTGATCACCACCACCCAGGGCCGGCCGATCTCGCCGGACGACGAGGTCCGGGTGGTGGACGACCAGGACCGGGACCTGCCCGACGGCGCCACCGGCCACCTGCTCACCCGCGGGCCGTACACCATCCGCGGCTACTGGAACGCGCCCGAGCACAACGCCGGCTCCTTCACCGCGGACGGGTTCTACCGCACCGGGGACCTGGTCCGGCGCACCCCGACCGGCCACCTGGTGGTCGAGGGCCGGGCCAAGGACCAGATCAACCGGGGCGGCGAGAAGGTCGCCGCCGAGGAGATCGAGAACCACCTGCTCGCGCACCCTGCGGTGCACGACGCGGCGGTGGTGTCGATGCCCGACCCGTACCTGGGCGAGCGCACCTGCGCCTACGTGGTGCTGCGTGCCGGGCACCGCGAAAACCCACCGAAGAGCGTCGAGTTGAAGAGGTTCGTGCGGCAGCGCGGGCTCGCCGAGTACAAGGTGCCGGACCGGGTCGAGTTCGTCGCCGCCTTCCCGGCCACCGGGATCGGGAAGGTCAGCAAGAAGGACCTGCGCGCCGCGATCGCGGCTTCGCTGACCAGCCGCTGACCGCCCGCGGATCGGCTGCGGACCGGCCGCTGAACGCCTGCGGATCGGCTGCCGACCGCCCGTCGACCACCCGTTGACCCCCCCCACACCGCCACGTCTAGCTAAGGAACACCACTGTGGGCCTGCCCCGCATTCCCCGCTATCCCATGCCCGCCGCCGAGGAGCTGCCCGCCAACCGGGTCTCCTGGACGGTGGACCCGGCGCGCGCCGTGCTGCTGGTGCACGACCTGCAGAACCACTTCCTGGACGCCTTCGACGCCGAGGCCGCGCCGGTGCCCGAACTCCTGCACAACGTCTCGGCGTTGGCCAGTGCGGCGCGCGCCGCCGGCGTCTCCGTCGTGTACTCGGCGCAGCTCGGCGGGCAGAGCCCGGCCGAGCGCGGGCTGCAGCAGGACTTCTGGGGCCCGGGCATCCCGGACGACCCGCGGGCCACCGCGATCGCCGAGGCCGTGGCCCCGGAGCCGGTGGACACGGTGCTCACCAAGTGGAAGTACAGCGCCTTCGTGCGCACCGAGTTGGAGCAGCTGCTGCGCGAGCAGGGGCGGGACCAGCTGGTGATCACCGGCGTGTACGCGCACATCGGCGTGCAGGCCACCGCATGCGACGCCTGGATGCGGGACGTGCAGGCCTTCGTGGTGGCCGACGCGGTCGCCGACTTCGGCCCGGCGGAGCACCGCGACGCGCTGGCCTGGGTGGCCGGGCGCTGCGGGACGGTCACCACGGCGAAGGCCGTGCTCGGGGCGCTGGCTCCGGCCGCCCCGGGCGTTTCGGATGTCCAGGGTGTCGCGGGCGTCGCTGGTGTCACTGATGTCGCTGGTGTCGCGGTTGTTGCGGAACTCGAAGGGGTGAGCGGGAAGTGACGGGCGTGGGCTTCACGGTGGAGCGGATCCGGGCCGAGGTCGCCGATCTGCTCGGCGAGGACCCGGCGGAGATCCCGCTGGACGAGAACCTGGTCGACTGGGGGCTGGACTCCATCCGGCTGATGACCCTGGCCGGGCGCTGGCAGGAGGCGGGCGCCGAGGTGGCGTTCGTCCAGCTCGCGGAGCGCCCGGCGATCGAGGCCTGGGCCGAGCTGCTGGGTGCGGCGTGATGGTGCCGGAGGTGATGGCGCCGGACATGACGGCGGCGGAGGTGGCGGCGGCGGGCGTGACGGCGGCGGGGGTGCGCGAGGCGGTCCGCGGCGCGGCCCCGGGTGCGGTCCGCGAGGCGGTGCTGTCGGCGGCGCCCGAGCTGCCCGCACTGCCCCAACGTACGGTGCGGTACCCGGCGACCACCGCGGTCGGTCCGGTCGAGGCCCAGGCGGCCCGGACACCGGATGCGCCGGCGCTGGTGCTCGCGGACGGGGAGACCGTCGGCTACCGGGAGTTGAACGCCGCGGCCAACCGGCTGGCGCGCGCCCTGGCCGCCCGCGGGGCCCGCCCGGGCACGGTGGTCGGCCTGGCGGGCCTCCGGCGTCCGGCGGAGCTGCTGACGGCGCTGCTGGCGGTGGCGAAGTCGGGCGCGGCGTACCTCCCGCTGGACCCGGCGGACACGCCCGGGCGGCGGGACCGGCTGCTGGCGGAGAACGCGCCGGTCTGCGTGCTGGGGGAGGGGGTGCCCGGGGCGTTGGCCGGGCTGGAGACGGACGGCGAGCTGCCCACCGATCCGCCCAGGGCGCTGACCCCGCACCACCTGCTCTGCGTCGGGTACGGCCCGGGCGGGCGCCCGACCGCCGTGCGGCTCACCCATGCCGAGGCGGACCGCCGGGTGCGCGAGCTCCAGGCCGAGCATCCGCTCGGGCCTGGCGACCGGGTGCTCCACCTGGGCCTGCCGCTCTGGGAGTACCTGTGGCCGCTGCGGACGGGTGCCGCGGTGGTGCTCGCCGACCCGTGGCAGGAGGGCGAGGTCGGGGAGCTGGTGCGGAAGCTGGGCGTGACGGCGGTGCGGGTGGCGCCGGGGGTGCTGCTCGGCGGGTGAGGGCGGGCGGCCGGGCGCTACGGCGTGCGGACGCGGACGGACTTCGGGTGACAACTTTCAGCGAACAGAGTTCAGGTGACAGATTTCATCATCTGTTCGCTGAAAGTTGTCGGCCGTCCCCCGTCGGTCAGCGCACCCCACCCGCCGCGGCCTCGGCCGCCGGACGCGCTGCCTGGTCCACCGCCTGGTCCGCTGCCAGGTCCACCGCCGTCCACGCCATCGCCACCGCGCCGTCCAGCACCGCCCGCTCGGCCTCCACGCCCCGCGCCGCCTCGGCGAAGGCCGCCTCGTGCGGGGCGCAGGCGCCGCGGGTGATGTCCAGCACCGGATGGATGGACGGCACCGCGTGCGACACGTTCCCCATGTCCGTACAGGCGAAGGGTCCGCTCTCGACCGGTTCCGGCCGGCCGAGCACCGCCGCGTTGGCCCGCCACAGTGCCAGCAACCGGGTGTCGGAGCGCATGTCCAGGTAGTCCGGCTCGGGTCGGGTCAGTTCCACCTCGCAGCCGGTGGCGAGCGCCCCGGCGCGGAAGCAGTCCTCGACCCGGGAGCGCAGCTCGGCGAGGTCCTCCGCCGCCGAGGCCCGGATCTCGTACTCGGCGCTCGCGCTGTCCGGGATCAGGTTCGGCGCCGTCCCGGCCGCCGTGGTGATGCCGTGCACCCGCCACTGCGGCGGGAGTTGCTGGCGCAGCAGCCCGATGGCGACCTGGGCGACGGTGAGCGCGTCGGCGGCGTTGCGCCCCCGGTGGGGGTCGAGGCTCGGGTGGGCGGCCCGCCCGGTGTAGCGGACGGACAGCGTGCCGAGCGCGAAGGAGCGGAAGTCGGCGATCTCGACGGGGCAGGGGTGGACCATCATCGCGGCGTCCACCCCGTCGAACGCCCCGGCCTCCAGCAGCAGCGCCTTGCCGGCCCCGCGCTCCTCGGCCGGAGCGCCGATCACCCGGACGGTGAGCCCGAGCCTGTCCGCGTGCGGGGCGAGCCCGAGCGCGGCGCCGATCCCGGCGGCGGCGATCAGGTTGTGCCCGCAGGCGTGGCCGAGGTCGGGCAGCGCGTCGTACTCGCAGACCAGCGCGACGGTGACCGGTCCGCTGCCGAGGCGCGCGTCGAACGCGGTGGCCAGGCCGTGGGCGGGTGCGGTGACCGAGTAGCCGTGTGCGCGCAGCAGTTCGGCGCACCAGGCGGCCGCGAGGTGTTCCTCGAAGGCGGTCTCGGGGTGGGCGTGGATGCGGCGGCTGAGTGCGAGCAGCTCGGCCCGGTGGGCGTGGACGCGGTCGCGCACGGCCTGCTTGGCCTCGGCGGGGGGAGTGGTCGGCGGCTCGGTCTGGGGCATGGGTGGTGTCTCCGGGTTGTCAGGGGCTCGTCCGTGCGGGGCCGTTGACCAGATCATATGAAGTTAGATTAGGCTAACCTAAGTAAGGCGTTCCGGATCCCCGAGGAGCTCTCCACCCCATGCCTGCCGTCGAAACCCAGATCGCCGACAGCCAGACCGCCGACGTCCCCCTGCTCGCCGCCCAGGCCGCGATCTGGTACGCCCAGGCACTCGACCCCGCGAGCCCGGTCTACAACACCGGCGACGCGGTCGAGATCACCGGCCCGCTCGACGAGGACCGGTTCGAACAAGCGCTGCGGCAGGCGGTGGACGAGGCCCAGGCGCTGAGCGCCGTCGTCGTCACCGGCCCGGACGGCACGCCGCGCCAGCGGCTGCGCCCCGGCCGCCGCTGGCCGCTGCACCGCCTCGACCTGCGGGCCGCCGCCGACCCGGCCGCCGAGGCCGAGGCCTGGATGCGCGCCGACCTCGCCCGCCCGGCCGACCTCGCCGAGGGTCCGCTGTTCACCCACGCGCTGATCCGCCTCGCCGAGGACCGCCGGATCTGGTACCGCCGCATCCACCACCTTGCCGTCGACGCCTACGCGTTGACCCTCCTCGGCGAGCGGATCGCCGCCCTCTACGCCGCCCGCGTCACCGGAGCCGAACCCGCCCCGAACCCCTTCGCCGGACTCGCCGAGGCCGCCGCCGAGGAGGCCGCGTACCGGGGGAGCGCGCAGTACGAGGCCGACCGCGCCCACTGGTCCGCCCGGATGGCCGGCGCGGACACCCCGGTCGCCCTCCCGGGAACCCCCGAACCCGCCGCCGCCGACCGGGACGCCGTGCCCGGCGAGGCGGTCCGCCTCGCCGCCGACCTGCCCGCCGGCACCCGCGACCGCCTGGAACGCGCCGCCGACGCCGTCCGCGCCACCTGGGCCGAACTGCTCCTCGCCGCCGCCGCCGGATACCTGCACCGCCTGACCGGCGCCCAGGACGTGGTCCTCGGCCTGCCGCTCGCCAACCGGCGTGGTCCGGCCGCCCTGCGCACCCCCGTGGCCGCCGCCAACGTGCTCCCGCTGCGCCTCACCGTGCACCCCGCCGACAGCGCTGAGGCGCTGGTGCGCGCCGTGGTCCGCGAGCTGCGCGCCGTCCGCCGCCACCAGCGCTACCCGCTGGAGGAACTGCGCCGCGACCTCGGCCGTACCGGCGACCGCCACGCCCTGTTCGGCCCGATGGTCAACATCAAGGCCTTCGAGAGCGACCTCGACCTGGCCGGCCTGCCCGGCACCGTCCGCAACCTCGCCGCCGGCCCGGTGGACGACCTCGCCCTGAACGTCTCGCCCGGCCCGGACGGCGCGCTGCGCCTGGTCATCGACGCCGACCCGGCCCGCTACGGGCCCGCCTCGCTCGCCGCCCACCGCGACGGCCTGCTGCGCTACCTCGACGCCCTCGCCGAGCTGCTGCTCACCGACCCGCGGACGCCGATCGCCCGGATCGACCTGCTCGACCCGGACGGCCTGCGCCGCGCCACCGAGGGCCGCACCGAGCACCCGGCCGAGCGGACCGTGCCCGAGCTGTTCGCCGCCCGGGCCGCCCGCACCCCGGACGCCGTCGCCGTCCGCTCCGGTTCGAGCGCGCTGACCTACCGGCAGCTCGACGCCGCCGCCGACCGGCTCGCCCACCGCCTGGCCGCCCTGGGCGTCCGGGCCGGGGCGCCGGTCGCGATCGCCCTGCCGCGCGGCACCGACACCCTGGTCGCGATGCTCGCCGTCCTCAAGGCGGGCGGCGCCTGCGTCTCCCTCGACCTTGCCCACCCCGCGCAGCGCCTGGCCGCCGTCCTGGCCGACGCCCGCCCGGTCTGCGCGGTCGCCACCGCCGAGGCCCTCGCCGGGCTCGACCTGCCCGCCGGCCTGCCCACCGTCCGCCCGGAAGCGGCCGACGCCGGGCCCGGCGGTGAGCCCGGGCCCGACCGCGAGCCCGTGCCTGCCCTGCCCGCCCCGCGACTCGACCAGCCCGCCTACGTCCTGCACACCTCGGGCTCCACCGGCCGCCCCAAGGGCGTGGTGGTCACCCACGCCTCGCTGGCCAACCTGCACGCCGGCCTCGGCGAGGACCACGTCGCCCCCGCCGTGCGCCGCACCGGCCGGGAGCGGCTGCGCGTCGCCCACAGCGCCTCCTTCGCCTTCGACGCCTCCTGGGACCCGGTGCTCTGGATGGTCCACGGCCACGAGCTCCACCTGCTGGACGACGCCACCTACCGCGACCCGGCCGCGCTCGCCGCCCACCTCGACCGGGAGCGCATCGACTACCTCGACCTCACCCCCTCCTACCTCGAAGTCCTGCTCGCCGAAGGCATCCTGGACGAGGGGCGGCACCGCCCGTCCGTCCTCGTGGTCGGCGGCGAGGCCACCCCGCCCGCCCTCTGGCAGCGCCTCACCGCCGTCCCCGGCCTGCACCCGGTCGACCTCTACGGCCCCACCGAGACCACCGTCGACGCCTACGCCTGGACCCCGGGCCCGGACGGCGCCCCGCGCGGCCGGGTGGTGCGCGGCTCGCGCGCCTACGTCCTGGACGGCTCGCTGCGCCCCGCCCCCGACGGCGTCACCGGCGAGCTGTACGTGGCCGGGGCGTGCCTGGCCCGCGGCTACCTCGGCCGCCCCGACCTCACCGCCGAACGCTTCCTCGCCGACCCGTTCGGCCCGCCCGGCGGCCGGATGTACCGCACCGGCGACCTCGCCCGGCGCCGCCCCGACGGCACCCTGGAGTTCCTCGGCCGGGCCGACGACCAGGTGAAGATCCGCGGCTTCCGGATCGAACCCGGCGAGATCGCCGCCGTCCTCGCCGAACTGCCCGGTGTCGCCCAGGCCGTGGTGATCGCCCGCCCCGGACCGCAGGGCAAGCGGCTGCTCGGCTACGCCGTCCCGGAGAGCGGCAGCAGGCCCGACCCGGACGGGCTGCGCGCCGCGCTCGCCGCCCGGCTGCCCGCGCACATGGTCCCGGCGGCCGTCCTGCTGCTGGACGAACTGCCGCGCACCGCCCACGACAAGCTCGACCACCGCGCCCTGCCCGAGCCGGCCGTCACCACCGAGGGCACGGCGGCGGCCACACCCCAGGAGGAACTGGTCTGCGGCCTGTTCGCCGAGGTCCTCGGTCTGCCGCGGGCGCCCGGCCGGGACGCCTCCTTCTTCGACCTCGGCGGCCACTCGCTGCTCGCCGGCCGCCTGGCCGCCCGGCTGCGCGACACCTTCGCGGCCCCGGTCGGGTTCGCCGACGTGTTCCGGCAGTCGACCCCGGCCGGCCTCGCGGCCCTGCTCGGCGGGGCGGCCGGCCCGGCCGCGGAGCCCGAGCAGCGGCGTTCCGTCCCGGTGCCCGTGCCGCGCACCGAGCGGATGCCGCTCTCGCCCGCCCAGCGCGGCCTCTGGTTCCTGCACTGCCTCGAAGGCCCCAGCCCGACCTACAACATCCCGCTGGCGCTCACCCTCACCGGCCCGCTCGACCGGCACGCCCTCACCCTCGCCCTCGGCGACCTCGTCGCCCGGCACGAAGTCCTGCGCACCGTCTACGGGGAGGAGGCGGACGGCAGCCCGTACCAGCGCATCCTGCCCGCTGCGGGCATCGAACTCCACGACGGCACCGGCGACTTGGCCGAGGCCGTCCGGTACGCCTTCGACCTGACCGCCGAACCCCCGCTGCGCGCCACACTGTTCACCGGGCCCGCCGCGGCCGGCGGATCCACCCCGCCCACCGGCGGAGAGGAGCGGCACACCCTGCTCCTGCTGCTCCACCACATCGCGGGCGACGGCGCCTCCACCACCCCGCTGCTGCGCGACCTCGCCGCCGCCTACACCGCCAGGATCGCCGGACTGGACCCCGAACTGCCGCGGCTCACCGTCCAGTACGCCGACCACGCGGCCTGGCAGCGGGAGCGGATCGGCACCACCGAGGCGCCCAGCGCGCTCGCCGTCCGGCAGGCGGAGCACTGGCGTGCCGCGCTCGCCGGACTGCCCGACCAGCTGGAGCTTCCCCTCGACCGCCCCCGCCCGGCCGTGGCGGGCCACCGGGGCGCCACCGTTCCCTTCGCGCTCGGCGCCGAGGCGCACAGCGCCCTGGCCGCGCTCGTCCGGGCCGCCGGCAGCACCGTCTTCATGGCCGTCCAGGCCGGTCTCGCCGCCCTGCTCACCCGGCACGGCGCCGGCACGGACGTCCCGGTCGGCACCCCGGTGGCCGGCCGCGAGGACGAGCAGACCGCCGCACTGGTCGGCTACTTCGTCAACTCGCTGGTGCTGCGCACCGACACGTCCGGCGACCCCACCTTCCGGGAGCTGCTCGCCCGGGTCCGCGCCACCGTGCTCGCCGCGCACGAGCACGCCGAACTGCCCTTCGACCGGCTGGTCGAGGAGCTCAACCCGGCCCGCTCGCTCGCCTGGCACCCGCTGTTCCAGGTGATGCTCGCCTGGCAGAGCCGCCCGGACGAGCGGATCGCCCTGGGCGGCGACCTCACCGCCGACATCGCCGCGATCCCCAGCGGTACGGCCAAGTTCGACCTCACCCTCAATGCCGGCGAACTGCCCGGCGGCGGCGTCGGCGGCTTCCTGGAGTACCGCACCGACCTCTTCGACGCCGCCACCGCGGCCGCGCTCGCGGAGCGCCTGACCAGGCTGCTCACCGCTGCCGCGAGCGCCCCCGACACCCCGATCGGCCTGCTGCCGCTGATCGGCGAGGAGGAGCGGCGGCGCGCCCTGGTCGAGTGGAACGGCCCGTCGGTGGAGACGGCTTCGGACGCCACCCTGCCCGAGCTGTTCGAGGCGGCCGCCGCCGCCAACCCACGCGCCGTCGCGGTCGGTTACCAGGGCGAGCAGCTCGACTACACCGAACTCGGGGCCCGCGCCGACCGGCTGGCCCGGCTGCTGGCCGCCGAGGGCATCGGCCCCGGCACCATCGTCGCGCTCGCCCTGCCGCGCTCGCTCGAACTGGTCGTCGCCCTGCTGGCGGTGGCCAAGTCCGGCGCCGCGTACCTGCCGCTCGACCCCGACTACCCGGCCGACCGGCTCGCCTACATGCTGGCCGACGCAACCCCCGCCGCCCTGCTCACCGACCGGGCCACCGCGCCCCGGCTGCCCGCCCACGAGGTGCGCCAACTCCTGGTCGACGGCCCGGAGTCCGAGCGCCACCCGGCCGTCCCGCTGGCCCAGCACGAGCGCACCCGCCCGCTGCGGGCCGAGGACACCGCCTACGTCATCTACACCTCCGGCTCCACCGGCCGGCCCAAGGGCGTGCCCGTCACCCACCGCAACGTGGTCCGGCTGTTCGGCGCCACCGACCACTGGTTCGGCTTCGGAGCCGAGGACGTGTGGACGCTGTTCCACTCCTACGCCTTCGACTTCTCGGTCTGGGAGCTGTGGGGCGCCCTGCTGCACGGCGGCCGGCTGGTCGTCGTCCCGCACCTGATCAGCCGCGACCCGGCGGCCTTCCTGGAGCTGCTCGCCCGCGAGCGGGTCACCGTGCTCAACCAGACGCCGTCCGCCTTCTACCAGCTCAGTGCCGCCGACCGGGACCGCCCCGGCAGCGAACTCGCCCTGCGCTACGTGGTGTTCGGCGGCGAGGCGCTCGAACTCGCCCGGCTGGACGACTGGTACGACCGGCACGCCGAGGACGCCCCCGTGCTGGTCAACATGTACGGCATCACCGAGACCACCGTGCACGTCTCGTACATCGCCCTCGACCGGGCGAGCGCCGCCGCCGGGAGCAGCAGCACCATCGGCGTCAACATCCCCGACCTCCGGGTCTACGTCCTCGACCAGCACCTCCAGCCCGTCCCGCCCGGCGTCACCGGTGAGATGTACGTGGCCGGGGCGGGCCTGGCCCGCGGCTACCTCGGCCGCCCCGAGCTGACCGCGACCCGCTTCGTCGCCGACCCGTACGCCGAGCTGTTCGGCGAGCGCGGCATCAGGATGTACCGGTCCGGGGACCTCGCCCGGCGCCGCGCCGACGGCGTGCTGGAGTACTTCGGCCGCGCCGACCAGCAGGTCAAGCTGCGCGGCTTCCGGATCGAACTCGGCGAGATCGAGGCCGTGCTGGCCGCGCACCCGGCCGTCGCCGACGCCGCCGTGGTGGTCCGGGAGGACGTGCCGGGGGACAAGCGGCTGGTCGGCTACGCGGTGGCCGACGGCGCCACCCCGGACGAGCTGCGCGCCCACGCCGCCGCCGAACTGCCCGTCCACATGGTGCCCTCCGCCGTCGTCCTGCTCGACCGCCTCCCGCTGACCGCCAACGGCAAGCTCGACCGCCGCGCCCTGCCCGCCCCCGAGGCCCCCGCCGCGGGCGCCGGCCGCCCGCCGCGCACCCCGCGCGAGCAGCAGCTGTGCGAACTGTTCGCCGAGGTGCTGGGCGTTGCCTCGGTCGGCGTCGAGGACGACTTCTTCGCGCTCGGCGGGCACTCGCTGCTGGTCGTGCGTCTCGCCGGGCGGATCCGCGAGGTGCTCGGACTGGACGTCGGCATCGGTGCCCTGTTCCAGGCGTCCACCGTGGCCGCCCTGGACGCCGCCCTCGCGGCGGGCGCACCGGACACCGACGCCCTGGACGTGCTGCTCCCGCTGCGGCCCGTCGCCCCCGGGCGGCAGCGCCCGCTGTTCGCCGTGCACCCGGCCGGCGGCCTCAGCTGGTGCTACACCGGACTGATCCGCAACCTGCCCGGCGAGGTGCCGATCTACGGCCTCCAGGCCCAGGGCGTCGGCGCCGCCACCGCTGCCGAGCCGCTGCCCGGCACCCTGGAGGAGCTGGCCGCGCACTACGCCGACCGGCTGCGCGAGGTCCAGCCCGAGGGCCCGTACCGGCTGCTCGGCTGGTCCACCGGCGGGATCATCGCGCACGCGGTGGCCATCCGGCTCCAGGAACTCGGCCAGGACGTGGAACTGCTCGCGATCCTGGACGCCTACCCCGCCGAGGGCTTTCGCGAGCTGCCCGTCCCGGACCAGGCCGAGGCGCTGGAGGCGCTGCTCACCATGGGCGGCTTCGGGCCCGCCGACCTCGACGGCCGTCCGCTCGAACTCGGCCCCGTCACCGAGCTGTTGCGCCGCGAGGGCAGCCCGCTCGCCGGGCTCGACGAGGCCACCGTGGCCGCGCTGAACGAGACCTACCTCAACACCAACCACCTGGTGCGCGGCTACGACCACCGCCGCTTCGACGGCGACGTGCTGTTCTTCCGCGCCACCGTCGACACCATCGACGACACCCTGGTGCCCGAGCTCTGGGAGCCGTACGTGTCCGGCCGGATCGCCAACACGAACGTGGCCTGCTCCCACAAGGACATGACCCTGCCCGCCCCGATCGCGCACATCGCGAGCGTGATCGCCGACCACCTCGCCGACCTCCCGAAGAAGACCGACGATGGAGAAGACCACCGATGAGTGACGCCCCCGCCAATCCCTTCGACGCCGACGGCGAGTTCCTCGCGCTCGTCAACCCCGAGGGACAGCACTCCCTGTGGCCCGCCTTCGCCGCCGTCCCGGCCGGCTGGAGCATCGCCCACGGCCCGTGCGAGCGCCCGGCCGCCCTGGAGTGGATCGCCGCGAACTGGACCACCCTGTGACCCCTCCCGCCCCGTCCGGCGTCGAGGCCCCGGCGCGCCCCCTGCTCGCGGGGCGCGCCGCGGTGGTCGTCGTCTACACGGCCGCGATGTGCATGAACGGCCTGGACTCGACCATCGTCAACCCGGCGCTGTTCAGCATCGCCGAGGACTTCGGCAGGCCCGTCTCGGCGGCCAACGCCGTGGAGACCGCCTTCCTGGTCGGCCTCGCCCTCGGCCTGCCGGTGGCCGGCTGGCTCGGCGACCGGTACGGCGTCAAGCGGGTCTTCCTCGGCGCGCTCGCCGCCTTCACGCTCGCCTCCGCGCTCTGCGCGGCGGCACCCGGCCTGGGCACGCTGTCGGCGGCCCGGGCCGTCCAGGGCGTGGCCGGCGGGCTGCTCACCCCGGTCGGGATGACGCTGCTGTTCCGGGCCTTCGCCCCGCACGAGCGGGCGGGCCTGGGCCGCATCCTGATCGTCCCGACCGCGCTGATGCCCGCCCTCGGGCCGCCGCTCGGCGGCTTCCTCACCGAACACCTCTCCTGGCACTGGCTGTTCCTGGTCAACGTGCCGATCGGGGTCGCCGCCGTGCTCAT
Source organism: Kitasatospora sp. NPDC127067 (assembly GCF_042724755.1). Taxonomy (NCBI): domain Bacteria; kingdom Bacillati; phylum Actinomycetota; class Actinomycetes; order Kitasatosporales; family Streptomycetaceae; genus Kitasatospora; species Kitasatospora sp. NPDC127067. Next base: position 65,646 of record NZ_JBHXEM010000001.1, read on the forward strand.
CGGGCTGGTCGGCCTGCGCGGCGAACAGGAGCCCCCGGCCGGCCGCTTCGACACCACCGGCTTCCTGCTCGCCACGCCCGGCCTCGGCCTGCTGACCTACGCCCTCGGCTTCGGCCCGGCGCACGGCTGGACCTCCCCGGGCGTGGCCCTCGGCGGACTGCTCGGCCTGGCCCTGCTGGGGGCGGCCGTACGGCACCAACTCCGGGCCCCCGAACCTCTGGTGGACCTGCGGCTGCTCGCCGACCGCACCTTCGGCGCGGCGAGCTGGCTCGCCCTGCTGACCTCGGCCGGGCTGATGGGCGCGCTGTTCGTGCTGCCGCTGCTCTACCAGGCGGCGCGCGGCGCCACCGCCCTGGACGCCGGGCTGAGCGTCTTCCCGGAGGCGATCGGCCTGATGGCCGCCTCCCAGGTGGTCGACCGCCTGCTGCCCCGGCTCGGTCCGCGCCGGCTCGCCCTGCCAGGCCTGCTGCTGGCGGCGGTCGTCCTCGCCTCCCTCGGTTTCGCCGAGAACCCGTGGGCCGTACGGGTGTTGATGTTCTGCGTCGGCCTGATCCTGGGCACCGCCGTCCTCACCGTCCAGATCGCCGGCTTCGCCGACGTCCCGCCGCCCGCCATGGGCCGCGCGATGGGCCTGTTCACCATCCTGCGCACCCTCGGCGGGGCGCTGGGCATCGCGGCCACCGCCGCGCTGATCGGTGCGCTCGGCGACGGCACGGGTGTCGGGCCGTACCGCCTCGCCCTCCTGCTGACAGCCGCCCTGGTCGCCGCCGGCACCCTGCTGGCCGCCCGCCTCCCCGCCGAGGCCCTGGGCCCGCCGCCGGAGGAATGACGCCGGTGCGGTTCGTGGTCCTCCGGTGCTCCGACTGCCCTACGGTGGTCGGAGCACCGGAGGAGAGCCCATGAACCCTCAGCACTACCGTCTGCTCGAAGAGGCCCGTCGTAGCCTGCCGGACGGCTACAAGGTCGAGCTGTCCGGTGACATCATCGTCATGCAGACGTCACCGTCATCGATTCACCAGCTCAACCTGGCGATCGTCCAGCGCCAGTTCGAGGCACACTGTCCTCCCGGCTACTTCCCGACGGGGAACAGCGACCTCTCCTCGCCGGAGGTCGGTTCCGTCCGCAACCCGGACCTCACCTACCTGCCCGAGGACATCATCGAGCTGGGCCGCGAGATCCCCGCCGACCTGGCGCTGATCGCGGTCGAGATCGCCTCGCCGTCCAACCCCGACAACGACTGGAGCGGGAAGGTCCGCGACTACCCGCGGATGGGCTTCCCGCTCTACCTGATCGTGGACCCCCGGCAGAAGACGGTGACCCTGTTCTCCGAACCCAACCGCGACCGCTACCACACCCGGACGGAGCGGGAGTTCGGCGAGAAGCTCCGCATCCCCGCGCCCTTCGACTTCGAGCTGGACCTGACCCGGCTGGTCCCCTACCGGGACTGATCGGCCGCGGGGCCCGGGGAGTTCACTCGCTCGGCCAGAGGATCAGGTCGTCCAGCGGGCACCGGCGCGGCCGGTCGCCGAGTTCGGCGACGGCCGCCCGGATGCGGTCCAGGTGGGCGGGGGTGAGCTGGAGCGGAGGCTCGTCGGGCTGGTGGGTGGTGCGGATCGGGTAGTCGACGCCCGGGTCGCGGGTCATCTCGATGTGGCAGCCGAGCACGTACGTCACCGGGTGGCGCCCGGCGAACGCCACCAGCCGCTCGACGGTCCGTCGGAAGGCCGGCCAGTCGTCGATGTACAGCCGCCCCGGATAGACGGTGTCTCCGGTGAGCAGGAAGCCCGTCCACGGGTCGTAGTACGTGACGGCCGCCTCGTGGTGCCCCGGCGTGGCCAGGCACTTCAGCACCCGCCCGCCGCCCAGGTCGACCAGGGCCACGGCCTCCTCGTCCCGGTCGAAGCCGAAGTACGGCCAGGCGGTGGGCAGATCGGCACCGACCAGAGTGGTCGCGGGCCGGTCGGCGAACTGGCCGTCGCCCGCGATGTGGTCGCCGTGCGGGTGGGTGTGCAGCACCAGCAGCTCGTAGCCGTCCCGGGGATTGCGGGCGAGCCACGCCTCCACCAGCGCGTCGACCGTCGCGCGCAGGGGGAAGTACGCGGCCTCGGCCGTCGCCCCGGTGTCGATCAGCACCGTCCGCTCCGCCCCGAAGAGCAGGAACAGGAACGGGGCCTCGTAGTTGATCGCCTTGTTCTGCCGCAGGATGACGGTGTGCTCGTTGTACTCGTGGACCTGGATGTCCGGGTCCGTGTTGTGCTTGGCGGACGGGGAACCGTGGATCCACCGCACGTCCAGCGGACGGGCGACCGGTGCACCGGCAGCGGCCATGACGCCTCCACAGTGCGTCGTCTTGGCAGGCCGGGTACGGCGCACGTCTCGTCCGGGGCCGGCGCCGCTGCACCGCCCCCGGGACGCTAGCACGGGCGATGAATTTCAGCGGTCCAGAGGAGTGACATCTCGGGCGAGCTGCACGAAGTCGGCCCAGGCCTCGGCGGTGAAGGCGAGCCGGGGCCCGGTCCTGTCCTTGGAGTCGCGGACATGAACGGTGCCCGGGGCGAGGGCGATCTCGACGCAGGCGCCGCCCTCGGTGTTGCTGTGGCTGGACTTGAACCAGGTCAACGCATCGTTCATAGCTCCTCCAGCGACTCACTGATCAGCTTGGCCGAGGCCTCGGGGCTGAGCGCCTGCCGGAGGATCATTTCATGGCGATGACTGAGGATGCTCACCCTGGCCGGGTCTGCGTGGAGCATGCCCATCGCCTGGCCCTCCTCATACGCGAGTCGCTGATGTTCGACGGTTTCGAGAAGGATGAACTGCCCGTTCAGACCAGGGTGGATCCCCCGGGACGGAACCACTTGAACCGTGATGTGGCGTGCCTCGCCGACCGTCAGAACGTGGCGCAACTGCCGGTGGTGGGCTTCGATGGTCGTGAGCGGCCGTCGTAGGACTCCTTCCTCGATGAGGAAGTTGAAGGCTTTGGTCTGCACCTTCAGCATTTCCTGGCGTTCCAACCTCGCTGCGACCCGCGTCTCGACCGTCTCGTCATCGAGTGGCGGCCAGTGGGATTCGAGGAGCGTTCTCACGGTCTCTTCGGTCTGCAGCAGACCTGGAAAGAAGTGGTTCTCGTACCAGTTGAGTGCCACCGCCTCGGCTTCGTACTTCATGTAGTCCTCGGCGGAGGACGGATATTTCTCGGGCTTCAGGAATTGCGCCCCGGCTGCCAGGATTCCCTTCGCGTCGCACATGTCGTCCGCCACCTGCAACAGATGTACGGACGGCTTCCGCCGCCCCGCCTCCATCGACCGCAGGCTTTCGATGCCGTACCCGGCCTCGGTGGCCAGGTCCTCGCGGCTGACACCCGCGCGTGTCCGCCACAGCTTGATCTGATTGCCGCAGTACTTCCACTACATCGGCGGCGGTGTGGCGGACGAGGGCGCGTTCACGGGATACCTCCAGGCCGATCGGTGCGAAGTTCGACGCTAGACGCCCGATGGCCTGGAGGTATGCGAATCAGCCCGAAACCATCCCCTCGGGTGACCCGAGCAGGTGCGCGAGCCCGTCGGCCAGGCCCCCGCGCCAGCACGCGTAGTCGTGGCCGCCGTTGAACTCGCGGTAGGCGAGGTCGTAGCCGCGGGCCGTGAGGACGTCGCGCAGGTGGCGGTTCTGGGCGAGGAGCATCCACTCCTGGAGCCCGACCTCGATCCAGAAGCGGGCGGGGCGCCGCTCCTCGGCGGCGAAGCGCCGGGTCAGCCATTCGCTGCCCGCGTCGAACTCGGTCTCGTCGGGCCACCAGAAGGAGCCGGACTGGGAGAGCGCGTTGCCGAAGCGGTCCGGGCGGCGGTAGGCGGCGTAGGCGGCGGTGAGGCCGCCCGCGCTCTGGCCGGCGATCACGGTGGCGGCCGGGTCGCCGCTCGCGCCGAACTCCTGTGCGGCCCAGGGCAGCAGGCGGTCGGCGAGGAGGTCGACGAAGCCCGGGTTGCAGCTCAGGTCGTCCGGCCGCTGCGGCCCCATGGTGTGCATCAGCAGGGTGACGGTGGGCGGGATGGCGCCGTCGGCCGTCAGGTTGTCGAGGGTGTCGCCGACGGAGAGCACCTCGCCCCACATCTCGCCGTCCAGCAGCACCGCGACCGGGTACGGCCCGTCCTCGGCCCGGTGCCCGGCCGGGAGGTGGACGTCCACCCGCCGCCCGGCCACCGCGTGCGCGAGCGTGCGTCCGCGTGGCACGTCGTCGCGCCGTGTCACGTACGGCTGCGCGGGGGCGGCGGGCAGGCTGAGCACCGAGGCGGGGTGGCGGCCGTCGCGGGCGGGCAGCCGGGGCTCGGTGTCGTACGGGTCGGGGCGGGCCTGGTCGAGGACGCGCAGCCAGTCGGGCCGGGTGGTGCCGGGAGCTTCGCCGTGGAACGGGTACAGCTGGTACGAGGCGCGGTGGTCCTCGCGCAGCCGGTAGGTGATCGCCCATACCCCATTTGACTGACGCTTCATCAGATGCGGTGTCAGGTCCCCGGCGTGGCGGTCCTTGTCGGTGACGGTGTGCAGTAGCGCGAGCACGCCGTCGCAGTCGCCGTCGTGATGGGTGAAGGTGACCAGGCGGTAGGCGGGGTCGTCGGGGCAGAGGGCGACGAGCGGGGTTTCCACAGCAGTGACTCCAAGAGGCTTAGGCGGGGCTGCCCTTGCGGCCGAGCAGCACCCAGAGCAGGAAGGGGCCGCCGAGGACGGTGGTGACGATGCCGACGGGGATCTCCACCCCGGCGAACAGCACTCGGCCCAGTGTGTCGGCGAGCACGACGAGCAGGGCGCCGGTCAGGGCGGAGCCGAGCACGGGGACCCGCGCGGGCACGGCCAGCCGTCCGGCGATCACCGGCGCGGCCAGGGCCACGAAGCCGACCGGCCCGCAGACGCCGACCGCGAGCCCGGCCAGGGCGACGGCCAGCAGCAGGCAGGCGAGTCGGACCCGGCCCGGGTCGACGCCGAGTGCGGAGGCGATGTTGTCGTCGAAGCGCAGCACCGCCAGTCGCCGGGCCACCGCGAGCGCGACCGGCACCAGTGCCGCGAGTCCGATCAGGACGGGCGTGGCGACGGCGAGGTCGCGTCCGTTGAGGCTGCCGTTGGTCCAGATGTACAGCGATCCGGCCGAGTTGAGCGAGCGCCGGGCCATCGCGACCTGGATGACGGCGGAGGCGAGCGCCGACATGGCGAGCCCGACCACCAGGATCCGGTAGCCGCGCGCGCCGAGTCCGCCGGAGGCCAGGGTGACGACCAGGACGGCGACCAGTGCGCCGAGCGGTCCGGCCCACCAGGCGCCGAAGGTGCCCGCGGTGCTGGCGGAGATGAGTACGGCGGCGGTCGCGCCGTCGTTGACGCCGAGGAGTTCGGGGGTGGCCAGGCGGTTGCGGGCGAGGGTCTGGGTGAGGCAGCCGGCCAGGCCGAGGGCGGCGCCGGCGGCGAGTCCGGCGACGATCCGGCCGAGCCGGAACTTCTGCACCAGCAGGACGTCCAGCCGGTCGCCGTAGCCGAACACGGCCTGGAAGGTGCGGGCGAGGTCGAGTTCGCTCTGTCCGGCGTGCGCCGAGACCACGACGGCGGCCAGCAGGGCGCCGGCCAGGCCGAGCGAGGCCAGCAGTGCCCGGCGCGGCAGCAGCAGCGACCATGTGCCGTGGCGCAGGGTCAAGTCCGCCTTGGGTGGCGCCGGTTCGCCGCTTCGTGCGGCCGGTGTGGACTCGGCGGGGTCGGCCATGGCCAGGGCGGCGGAGTGCCGGGAGCGGACGATCGCGATCAGGGCCGGGGCGCCGATCAGCGCGACGATCACCGAGACCGGCGCCTCGAAGGGCCGGGCCACCACCCGGGCGAGCACGTCCGCGCCGGTCAGCACGGTGGCGCCGAAGAGCGCGGCGAGCAGGGTGAGTCGGCCGATCCGGGGGCCGGCGACGGTGCGGGCGAGGAAGCCGGAGAGCAGCCCGAGGAAGGCGATCGGCCCGGCCAGCGCGACCGCCGAGGCGGTCAGCAGGGTGACGGCGACGGCGACGGCGGCCCGGGTGGCGCCGGGTCGGTGGCCGAGGCCCCGGGCGAGGTCGTCGCCGAGGGCGAGCGCGGTCAGCGGGCGGGTGGTGAGGGCGGCGAGCAGGAACCCGGCACCGAGCACCGGAGCGAGCTGGCGCAGGGTGGTCCAGCCTTCCACCCCGGCCAGCGAGCCGAGCACCCACACCCGGTACCGCTCGTACGCCTCGGGGGAGTTGACGATCAGCACGTCGGTGAGTCCGCGGAAGATCGCCGCGACGGCGGAGCCGGCGAGCACCAGCCGCATCGGCGATCCGCCGCCCCGGCTGCTGGCGACCAGCAGCACCACGGTGCTGGCGAGCACCGCGCCGCCGAAGGCGAAGGCGAGGTAGCCGAAGGAGGTCTGCACGCCGAGTACGGCGATGCCGAGCACGACGCCCAGCGAGGCGCCGGCGTTGACGCCGAGCAGGCCGGTCTCGGCCAGCGGGTTGCGGGTGACGGACTGCAGTTGCGCCCCGGCGACGCCGAGCGCGGCGCCGACCAGCAGGGCGATGAGGGTGCGCGGCAGCCGCAGGTCGCCGACGACGAGGGCGAGCCGGCCGTCGGCGCGGGCGCCGTCGTGGTTCAGCAGGTAGTCCAGCACCCGCCCGGGGCCGACCTCGCCGGCGCCGACCGACAGCGAGAGCGCGGCCAGGGCGAGCAGGAGGACCGCCGCCGCCGTGACGGCCGGCCAGGTGGGGCGGGCACCCTCGGGCCGACGGCTCCGCCGGCCCGGTGGCGGCGAATCCGGCGCGGTGGCGGGGGGCGCCGCGCGGACGCCGGCTTGCGAGAATGTCATAAGGTAAGGCTAACCTAATGGCCGAGCTCGTCCCGTGGGGCACCCCCGTCCCGTCGAACTTCTCGGACCCCGCTCAACTTCCGTACCACCGTTGCCCGGAGGCACCCATGCCGTTCGCCCGTCGCCCGCTCAGCCCCGTCCGCCGCCGTGCGGCCCAGGCGCTGGCCGTCTCCGGGGCGGCCGCGCTCCTGCTCACCGGCTGCGGCTCCTCCGGCTCCTCCTCGTCCTCGGGCTCCTCCACGGCCGCCTCCCCGGCGGCGGACGCGGCGGGCGGCGGCAAGCGGACCGTCAAGGACGCCACCGGCAAGGCCGTCGAGGTCCCCGCCGAGCCCAAGCGGATCGTCACCCTCACCCAGGAGGACCTGGACGCGGTGCTCGCCCTGGGCGTCAAGCCGGTCGGCATCACCAACGGCCAGGGGCTGGCCGAGCCGCCCGCGTACCTCAAGGACAAGGTGCAGGGCATCCCGGTGGTCGGGAACCTGCTCCAGCCCGTGATGGACAAGGTGATCGCCGCCAAGCCCGACCTGATCCTGGCCGGCGACATGCAGGACGAGCAGGTGCTCAAGCAGCTGCGCGAGATCACCCCCGCCACGCTGGTCACCATGGCGCCCACCGACGACTGGAAGCTCGCCTTCCGCGGCATCGGCAACGCCGTCAACAAGCTCGACCAGGCCAACAAGGTGATCGGCGACTACGACGCCAAGGCCGCCAAGGCGGGCGCCGAGCTCACCAGGAACAAGGGTGCCGCCGTCTCCATCGTGCGCTGGAACCCCACCGGCCCGAGCTGGATGGAGAAGAAGCAGTTCGCCGGCGGCGTCGCCCTGGACATGGGCCTGACCCGCCCGGCCGCACAGGACAAGGACGGCAACGCGCACAGCCCGGCGCTCAGCCTGGAGAAGCTCAACGAGATCGACGGCGACTGGCTGTTCCTGTCCACCCTGACCGACGACGGCAAGGCCGCGCTCAAGGACGTCCAGTCCAAGCCCGCCTACCAGGAGCTGGGCGCGGTGAAGAACAACCACGCCGTCACCGTGGACGGCTCGGTCTGGTCCACCCGGGGCGGCCCGCTCGCCGCCGACGTGGTCATCGGCGACTTCGCCAAGGCACTCGGCGGCAACTGAGCGCACGTCGAACCAGGGGGAGCTGCCATGGAGTTGACCATCCAAGGGCTCAGCGCCGGCTACGGGCCGGGGCGCCCGGTGCTCGGCGGCGTCGACCTCACCGTGCCGGCCGGACAGGTGGTGGCGGTGGTCGGTCCGAACGGCTGCGGGAAGTCCACCCTGCTGCGGTCCGTCGCGAGGCTGCACCGCCCGGACGGCGGGCGGGTCCTGGTCGGCGGCGAGGACGTGTGGCGGCTGCGCCCGCGCCAGGCCGCCCACCGGGTCGCGCTGCTGCCGCAGAGCCCGCAGGCCCCGGAGGCGGTCACCGTCGCCGGGCTGGTCCGCTACGGCCGCCATCCGCACCAGGGGCTGTTCCGCCAGTGGTCGGCGGAGGACGAGCGGCTGACCGCCGAGGCCCTGCGCGCCACCGGCGTGGAGGACCTCGCCGACCGTCGCCTCGACCGGCTCTCCGGCGGCCAGCGCCAGCGCTGCTGGCTCGCCATGGTGCTCGCCCAGGACACCCCGGTGGTCCTGCTCGACGAGCCGACCAGCGCGCTCGACCTCGGGCACGCGGTGGAGGTGCTGGAGCTGGTCCGCCGGGTCGCGGCGGGCGGGCGGACGGTGGTCATGGTGCTGCACGACCTCGCGGCGGCCGCCCGCTACGCGGACCTGCTGGTCGCGCTGCGGGACGGCGCGGTGGTGGCCTGCGGGCCGCCGCGCGAGGTGGTGGACGCGCCGCTGGTGCGGGCGCTGTACGACATCGACAGCCATGTGCTCGCGGCGCCGGGCGACGGTGCGCCGGTGATCGTGCCCCGGGCGCCGTCGGTCTGACGGGGCGGAGGGACGAGCGGGGCGGCTGCTTTCGAGCAGCCGCCCCGCTTTTTTTCGCCTCCTCGATCACTCGTTCGAGTGGTTTGAACTTTGCATGTCACGGCCCGAGTTCACCCCGCCCGTCGCGTTGTCAGTGGGCCTCGCTACGTTCCTCGCATCGCTGGTCAGCAGGCGATCGACAAGTGTTTCCCGGTGGGAGGAGTACGGCCGTGGCATGGGTGGAGACGGACGCGGGAGGGTACCGCGTCGCGCTCGACGGGGAGGGCAGGGTGGCGTGCCGCAACGCGGCGGGGCGCGACCTCAAGTCCCTGCCGTCGAAGCTCGGTGACGACCGCGTGGTCATCCAGCTCAAGCAGCTCGCCGAGTGGCTGGCCGCGCACGAGCGCGGCTGCCTGGAGGACGTCGAGCGCTGGATGGTCCGCTCGCTGCCGGTGCCCGCCGCCGTGCTCACCGCCGTGTGGCCGGACGAGGCCTGGCAGGGCGTCCTGAAGGACCTCGTGGTCACCACCACGGACGGCTCCGTGGCCGGCTTCCTGCGCGGCGTCGACGCCGAGCGCGGCCTCGGCCTGGTCGACCTGGACGGCGACACCGTGCGCCTCACCGACGGCGAGGTGCTGATACCGCACCCCGTCCTGCTCCAGGACCTCGACGAGCTGCGCGAGTTCGCCGTCGAACTCGGCGTCTCCCAGCGTGTCCAGCAGCTCTACCGCGAGGTCTGGCACCGGCCCGCGGAGCTGCCGGCGGACACCGAGGTCACCACCTACGCCGGCGGTCGCTACCGCGAGCTGCGCGAGCTGGTCGGGCGCTGCACCCGGCTCGGCTGCCGGGTCCGCGGCGGCTCCGCCGTCCAGCCGGTCACCGAGGGCGGGCGCACCGTCGAGGCCCGGGTCTGGGTCGGCGACTACTACGAGTACGACGCGTGCGAGACCGGCGCGCTCAGCTGGGCCGGCCCCGACGGCCGTGCCCTGCCGCTCGCCGAGGTCGGACCGGTCGCCTGGTCCGAGGGCATGCGGATGGCCGCCGCCCTGTACGCCGGCCGCACGATCCAGGGGGAGGAAGCCGCATGACCGCCACCGCGCACCCGACCACCGCGCACCCGACCACCGCGACGCCCGAGGAGCTGCTCGACGCCGGGGCCGTGCTCCCGCCCGGCACCCTGCCCGGGGCCGGCCGCCCCGACAGCGCCGCCGACGTCCTCACCGCCCGCGGCTACACCCACCCCGCGCTCGACGGGCGCCGGATCGTCCGGCTCGTCCCCGGAGCGCTCGGCCCGGCCGAGGACCTCGCCCTCGACTTCCTCGGCCTGGCGCCGGAGGCCGCGCCCGCCGAGGTCGGCCAGGTCCGCCAGGAGGCGCTCGGCTTCCCCGCCTGGGCCCTGGTCCACGACCCGGCCAACGGCCACCACGCGCTCGCCCTGGTCAAGGAGCTGGAGCGGCTCGCCCGTCAGGCCGCCTCCAAGCCCGGCGCCGCCAAGGACGGCTTCGACGAGCTGTCCGTCCGCCTCGGCCGGGCCGTCCCGCACTTCCTGCCCACCTTCTGCGAGGAGGTCGGCCGGATCTTCCTGCGCCACGAGAACCGGACCTACGCCGCCGCCTGGTTCGGCAAGGCCCGCGAGGCCGAGCGCACCCACGGCCTGGCGGTGGACGAGGAGCGGTTGCGCGCCGTCTTCCTGGAGTTCGCCCTGGCCGGCGCGCTCACCGTCAAGTCCCTGCGCCAGTACGTCAAGGAGCTCGCCCAGCGACTCGACCCGCTGACCGCCTGGCAGCGCTTCCGCCAGCTGTGCACCGAGCGCTCCGCGGCCGGCATGGCCCCGTACGCCGGGGTCGCCGAGGACGCCCGCGCGCTGATCAAGGCCGCCGGGCTGGACCGCGCCGAGCACGAACGGGCGCTGCTCGCCGAGCTGCTGGACTCCCCGGCGGTCACGCGGGCGCCCGCCGCGTTCTGGAAGTCCTGGCACGGCGCGCTGGTCGAGCTCGGCCGCAGCGACGCGGCGGTCCGCGCCCGCCTGCTGGAACTGCTGCCCGACCCGTCCTCCTCCGAACCGGCCGCGCACGACACCGCCTGGCTGGCGCTGCTCGCCGAGACCGGCGCCGAGGACCTGCTCACCGGCCCCCGCCCCGAGGGCGCCGAACCGGCCGCCGCCTGGCTGCAGCGCTGGTGCAACCACCACGGCCGCGGCTGGCGCAGCCGGCCCACCTGCCCGGACACCCTCGCGCTGGCCGGCCGGATGGTCGAGCGGCTCAAGGCCGACGCCGTCCCGGTGGACCTCCACACCGGCATCCGCGCCAGCCGGACCAGGATCGACCTGCTGGACCTGCTGCTCACCGCGGGCGTGCCGGTGGCCGGTCCGTCGGACGGCCTCGGCATCGAGCTGCACGACTGGGTCTCGGAGTGCGGCCCCGACAGTCCCACCCTCGCCGCCGTCGGCGCCGACGAGCGCTACCGGCCGCTGCTGCGCCGAGCCGCCCCGGCCGCCTGGAAGACGGCCGCCGAGCGCGAGGTGTCCGCCCTGCCGCTGCTGAACGAGCTGTTCGCCGAGTGGGCCGAGGAGCGCTCCGAGGAGCTGTTCGCCGCCCGCGGCCTGGCCGCCGCCGCCGACCTGGTCCGCGCGTTCGGCCAGCACCGTACCGCCGTCCGGACGGTCGCGCCGGCCGTCGCCGACCGGGTCGCCGCCCTCGACGTCGCCGCGCTGCTCACCGACGCCCTCCGGGCCGGCATCCTGGACGAACTCGGCTGGCCCGCCCTGGAGGAGGCACTCGGCAAGATCGCCGACCCGCCCGCCGCCGACGCCCCGCAGCACCCCGTCCCCAGCCTGGGCGGCGCGGGCCTGAGCGGCCTGGTCGTCGAGGACGCCTGGCCGCACCTGATCCTCGCCCGCCTGGACCGGGCCGTCGTGGTCGGCCCGGAGGGCATCGTGCTGGAGCACACCCTCCGGCTGCCCGAGGAACTGCACCAGCGCAACCGGATCCGGCTGCGCCTGGTCGACGGCGAACTGCTGGTCGTCTGGTCCCACGAGGGCAAGCAGCTCGCCTACTGGTCGAGCCGCCCGGACGAGCGGTTCGAGCTGGAGGGCGAGACCATCGCCGGCTACTACTACGGCGACCGCGAACCCGAGCTGCCCTCGCTCCAGCTGCCCGGCGGCGGCCGCACCACCGGCGAGCGCCCGCTGCACGCCGGCGACACCCGGATGCCCGACGAGCACCCCGTCCTCGGCGACGGCACCGGCTACTGGACGGTGCGCCACGCCTCCGACGGCGAGGCCGTCCTGCGTGAACTCGACCCGGCCACCGGCGCCCTGGGCCGCGCCGCCGAACCGCCGGTGATCGCCGCCACCGCCCAGGCCGGCCGGCTCGTCCGGAAGAGCACCTGGCTGCTGCCGCTGCAGCCCGGCCTGGAGCGGACCCCGCTCGGCACCGACGGCACCGTGCTCGGCAGCTGGGCCAGGGTCGAGCCCCACAAGGCCGTCACCACCTTCACGGCCGACGGGCAGCGCATCGTGCTGCCGCTGACCGGACACCGGTCGGACACCGTCCCGGTCGGCCGGCTCGCCCTGCCGGGCGCGGCCGCCCCGGTGGTCAGCCACACCTCCGGCGAGCACTTCTCGCTCAACCTGCCCGATCTCACCGGCCATGCCGACCGCACCGTCGACCTGCACCCCTGCCACGCCGGTGAGCTCTCCGCCGCCGGCACCCCGCTCGTTCCGCCGTTCCCGCACTGGCACGCCCTGCGCCCGCGTGACGAGGCCGGCTCCACGGTGCTGCGCGGCGTCACCTCCGAGCAGGCCGCCCGGCTGATCGACGCCGCCTGGCCGACCGACACCGAGCCGGTCCCCGAGGACGAGCAGTGCTGGCTCACCGTCCAGGGCGTGCGCCGCCCGCTCGCCCGACGCACCCCGCGCACCCTGCCCGTCCCGGAGGTCGGCGCGATCCTGCCCGGCATCGCGGACCAGCGGCTGCTGGCCGGCGTCGCCGGCCTCGCCCGCCTCGCCGCCGACCTGCTGGACCGGATCGCCCGGTTCGCCCCGCAGCCGGAGGCCGAGCGCCCGAGCACGAAGCAGAACACCGAGTGGCAGCCCGAGCACGGGCGCGACCACGAACTGCGCGACGCCGTGCGCGCCGTGCTGCCCGAGATCGGTGGCTTCGGCAACAACTGGGGCTCCGCCGCGCACTGGTGGGTGCTCAACAACCTGCGTGCCGTCACCGGGGTGCTGGCCGCCCCGCCCGCCGCCGACGGCGAGGGCTGGAGCAGCCCCGCCACCGTCACCCTGCGCAACGGCGACGTCAGCCACGGCTGGCTGCACCTGCTCGGCCGGGTCCACGCGCTGGCCCACGCGGTGGCCTCGCCGTTCACCGAGCCCGCCCACCGCTCCTCGCTGGTCCTGCTGCTCGGCGAGCTGACCAAGGGCCCGCTGGCCGACCGTGGCACCACCCTGCGCGAGATCGTCCTCGCCGAACAGGTCCCGGCGGCCGTGAACGCCACCAGCACTCGGCCGGTCGCCCAGCGCCAGGGCGAGGTGCTGCGGCACGGCGGGCGCACCGTCGTCATCCTCGGCCACCAGCGGCAGTACACCGACGGCACCGTGCACTGGCTCGCCGTCGACCACGACCCGAGCGGGGAGTTCGGGCCCGTCGCGCACTTCACCACGGTCGAGGAGCGCGACACCGGGGAACTGGTCGACGCGGCCTGGGTCGCCAAGTTCTGGAACACAGCCGCGCTGCGCGGCGCCGTCCCCTGGGACGCGGCCAGGGCCGAGGCCTTCAGCGGGCTCACCGGCATCGGCACCGCCCGCTCCGCCCTGCTGCTCAGCCCGCCGTCCGGCCTGCTGTACTGGACCGACATCGTCGTGCCCGCCGAACTCGGGCTCAAGGCCGCCGATGTCAAGGCCGCCCGGAACTGGCTGCGCGGACACGACCACACCGGCCTCGCCGCCGTCTGGGGCGCCCTGCTGCCCGCGGACCCGGAGACCCTGTGGACCGACGGCCCCGACCTCGCCGCCGGGGCCGAGGAGTGGATCCGGCGCTTCGGACGCCTCGTCACCCTCCCCGAGGAGGCGCTGGCCACCGTCCAGGGCGTGTCCATCGACACCGTCGAGGCGGTGCTCAACCTCTCCAGCACCCCGTGGCTGACCCGCCGCACCCCCTTCCGGGTCGTCAGCCAGGACGGCTCCGGCCCCCGGCTGGTCCCCGAGGACGGCTCCGCCGTACCGGACGTCGGCGCGCTCGCCTCCACCGTCGCCGCACTGCGCTGGCTCGCCTACCACCTGCCCGCCGACAGCCCGCTGCGCCCGCTGCTGCCCGCCGCCGCCACCGCGCTGCGCGAGCGCCTGGCCGACCCGGAGCTGCTGCTCGACCTCCACGCGACCAACACCGTCAAGGGCAAGCCGCTGGCCGCCGTCCTGCGCACCCACTTCGGCCTGCCCGCCGAGGGCGGCACCGACCCGGACGGCATGGTCCGCTGCGGCCCGGCGCTCGTCCTGATGCCCCACCACGAGAAGTACGAGCGGATCTGGCTGCGCCCGGCCGCCCTCACCGGCCCCGACGACCCGCTGCTCGAACTGATCGGGGGGCTCGCCGACAGCCACTGGTACCGCACCGAGCGGTCGGCCGTCGAAGCCGTGCTCCGGGGCGAGCCGGAGCAGCTGGTCGCCACCGCTGCTGCCGCCACCACCACCGTCCCGGATCCCGGCGAGGGCCCCGCCTGGCTGCAGAACCCGCAGCTGTCCGCCCCTGAACTGGTCGCCGAGGTGTCCCGCACCCACGACCTGGGCGAGGACGCCGCCACGCTCTACCTCCAACTGCTCGCCCTGCCCGACCCGACCGACCGCAACACCGCCCGCTGGACGGGCTGGAAGCCCGCCCGGCTGAAGAAGGCCCGCGCCGAACTCGCCGCCACCGGCCTGGTGCTGGAGGCCAAGCGGGCCCGGGCCGGCCGCGGCCTCTTCCTGCCCGGCGGCTGGCAGGAGGCCAAGTCGCCCGGCCTGCCGGCCGAGACCTGGAAGGCCGCCCTGTACGAACTGCCCACCCACCGGCCGGCGCTGGTCCCCCTGCCCGTCCCCGAGCTGTTCGCCCGGGCCTGGCAGCGGACCGTCGACGGCGACGCCCCCGGTTACGAAGAGCTCCAGACCAGCAAGCGCAGGAAGGCCCGCCGATGACCGCCACCGAGACCACCCCCGGCGCGACCGCCACCGTCGCCGCCGCGGACCGGCAGACCGTCCCGCCCGAGGAGAAGTACGCCGCCGAACTGGAGTTCCTGGCCGCCCACGACAGCGGCCCGCGCCCGCCCGGCTGGCGGCTGACCCCGCGCGCCGTGGTCACCTTCGTGATGGGCAGCGGCGGCGAGAAGCTCAAGGCCGGGCGCAAGGGCCTGGTCATCGAGCCGAAGTTCGTCGGCGAGCGCGCCCTCGTCGAGCGCTGCGTCGTCACCCTCGCCGGGGAGCGCGGCCTGCTGCTCGTCGGCGAGCCCGGCACCGCCAAGTCCATGCTCTCCGAACTGCTCGCCGCCGCCGTCTGCGGCACCAGCGCGCTCACCGTCCAGGGCACCGCCGGCACCACCGAGGACCAGCTCAAGTACGGCTGGAACTACGCCCTGCTGCTCGCCAAGGGGCCCAGCCGCGAGGCCCTCGTCCCCTCGCCGGTACTCACCGCGATGACCGCCGGCGCGGTCGCCCGGGTCGAGGAGGTCACCCGCTGCCTGCCCGAGGTGCAGGACGCCCTGGTCTCGCTGCTCTCGGAACGGCGCATCGCCGTCCCCGAGCTGGCCGGCACCCCGGACGGGCAGCTGCACGCCGCGGCCGGCTTCACCCTGATCGGCACCGCCAACCTGCGGGACAAGGGCGTCAGCGAGATGTCCTCGGCGCTCAAGCGGCGCTTCAACTTCGAGACGGTCGGCCCGATCGGCAGCCTCGCCGCCGAGGTCGACCTGGTCCGCCGCCAGTCCACCGCCGCCGTGGCCCGGGCCGGCGCCGCCTACGCCGTGGACGACGCCGTCCTGGAGGCCCTGGTCACCGCGTTCCGCGACCTGCGCACCGGCCGCTCCACCGAGGGCTGGGACGTCGAACGCCCGTCCACCGTGATGAGCACCGCCGAGGCGGTCTCCGTCGCCACCTCGCTCGGCGTCAGCGCCGCCTACCTGTCCGACGGCGGGGACCTGCTCGGCCGGCTGCCCGGCCAACTCCTCGGCGTGGTCCGCAAGGACGAGCCGGCCGACGCGGCCCGGCTGCTCGGCTACTGGGACGGCCCGGTCCGCCGCCGCGCCGAACAGGGCGCCGCAACCTGGCGCACCCTGTGGGACCTCCGCTCGGCACTGGAGGCCTGATCCGATGAGCAGCGCGGAGATTCCCCGCCCGGACGACGCGGACCGGACGGTCCGGGCCGAGGCCGACCGGCTGGCCGCCTCCGGCACCGGCCGCCCCGGGCCCCACCTGATCGGCGTGCGCCACCACGCGCCGTCCCTCAGCGCGGTCGTCCCCGCGCTGCTCGACGCCGCCCGGCCGGACGCCGTCCTGGTCGAGCTGCCGGCCGAGTTCCAGCCCTGGCTCGGCCGGCTCGCCGACGAGGCCACCCTGGCCCCGGTCGCCCTCGCGGCGGCCCCGACCGGGCCCGAGGAGGCGGCCGGGCCCGCCTTCTACCCGTTCGCCGACTTCTCCCCGGAACTCGCCGCCCTGCGCTGGGCCCGGCGCAACGGGGTGGAGGCCATCGCCTGCGACCTCCCGCTCGCCCACCGCGCCGCCGCGCGGGCCGGGGAGGGAGTTGGGGAGCGGGCCGGGGAGTCGAGGCGCACCGGCGGAGGGCCGGGAGCACCCGGCGTCGCCGACGCGCTGCGCCACCGCCTCACCGGCCGGGACGCCGACGAGGACCTGTGGGACCGTCTGGTCGAGACGGCCGCCCCGGGCTCCTCCCCGGAGGCCGTCCGGCGCGCCGCCCTGCTGGTCGGCTGGGCGCTGCGCCGGGACGCCGAGAGCGGCCCCGGGGGCGGCCCGGGCGCCCGGCCCCGCCCGGCCGGGGGGGGGGGCCGCCGGCCGGCCCCGCCGTCGCGCCGGGTGGGGGGTGGTGCCCCCCGGGGGGGGGGGGGCGTCCGGGCCGGCGGCGGGGGCCCCCGGCGGGAGCTGCACGGTGTTGACC